>NZ_JBSGEZ010000128.1:0-11108 GCF_053603155.1 Nocardia sp. NPDC004260
CCGCTACGAACGCCGCGCCGACATCCACCAAGCCCTACTCAGCCTCGCCTGCGCCGTCATATGCCTCCGCAAACTCATTCTGAACTGAGTTCTTAAAAGAACGCCGGACAATACGAGCGCTGGCACGTCCGCGACTGCGTCCGATGCGGTCGGCGCGCCGGCAAGGCCGCGAACTGGGAAGGAGCGATCTGCCGCACCTGCTACGCCAAGGCAGTGTGGTGTCACGGCCACTGTCCCGGATGCGGCAGCGACCGACTGCTCCCGGGCCGCCGATCCGGCGACGCGGCACCGATCTGCCGGGACTGCGCCGGAATCACCCGAGACTTCTTCTGCGACCGTTGCGGATTGAAGGTGAACTGCACGGCGGACGACAGTGCACCCGCTGCACCCTCGCCCGGCAGCTACGCGAACTGCTCGACGACGGCACCGGCCAGATCCACCCTCAACTCGCCCCCTTAGTTGACGCCGTGCTCGGCATGCCCGAACCCCTGACCGGACTGAAATGGCTGCGCAGCACCGTCGTTCGCGGCCTTTTGGCCGACCTCGCGGCTGGACGGGTGCCGATCACCCACGACGCCCTGCAAGAGCTGCCCAACCAGCGGGCCGTCGCCTATCTGCGTGATCTGCTGATGAGCTGCGGCGTCCTGCCCACCGTCGACAAGCAGCTGTTGCACGCAGAGGCGCTGTTGCACCGCAAATTGACCGAACTGGCCGACAGCCCGCACTTCCGGATGCTGCGGCAATTCACGCTCTGGCATCAACTTCCGCGGCTTCGCCGACGCGCACGACGCGGCCCGGTTGTCGACGCCGGCCGCTATTACCTCGGCGCGGTTGAGGAAGCCGCCCGGTTCTTGGCCTGGCTCGATGAGCGCGGCACCCAGCTCGGCGAGTGCGCCCAGGCCGATGTCGATCTCTGGCATGCCCAGGCCCTCGCACACCGTCGCCAGTTGGCGCGTCCGTTCCTGATTTGGGCGAAAAGCACCGGACGTATGCCCAAACACGACATCCCGACCACGACGGCCGGAGCCGGGAAACCCCTCACCCAGACCCGTCGCCTCGCCCTATTACGCCGGGCACTAACCGACCCGCGTCCGCCGCTGCGGTCCCGCGTTGCCGCCGCGCTCATGCTGCTCTACGGCCAGCCCGTCGCTCGTCTCGTCCGACTCACCATCGACGACATCGTCAACGACGACGGCCAGGTGCTCATCCGGCTGGGCACACCACCGTTGCCGGTCCCCGAACCACTGGCCGGAATGCTGCTGGAACTCGTCGACAACCGGCAGAACATGACCACCGTCAACCCGGAAAGCCAATGGCTGTTTCCCGGCCGCCGGGCCGGGCAACCGGTGCATTTGAGCACCCTGCTCGGACATCTCCGCCAAGACCTCGGTCTGCCCGCTCAGGCCACGAAGTCGGCCACGCTCCGCCAGCTCGTCCTCCAAGCACCAGCACCCGTCCTCGCCGACGCACTCGGCTTCTCCGCCAAGCACATGACCCGGGTCTGGGGCGAGGCCGGTGGAAGCTGGACGACCTACTCCACCAGGGAAACCGGCCACCACTCAACGACGTGATCCGGGGGAATACAGACCAGTTGAATACGGATCCTTACCAGTCATCTTCGCCACGCGGTACATCGACGGATTTGTCACCTTCGGTGAGTCCGCTGCGGCAGACTACTGTGGACCGGCTCGCGCGGTTGCACCGCACCGGTGATCTGATCAGCGTGCGCAGGCCGAGGCGCCGACCTGCGGGGTGTGGGTCTCAGCCCAGGATCAACTGGGCGGCGCTTTCGATGATGTCGGCGCGAGTGCCCGTGCGATGATCGGCGGCAATGAGGTGGTTGGCGATCACCAAGGAGAAGGCGAGCATGCTGCGGGCTTCGACGTCGCGTGGATTGTCGCTGATCGTGCCGATGAGGTCACGCAGGTAGTCCATCCGGCGGTTGTCGACACGCTCGAGCCGGGCAGCGACGGCAGGTTCGCGGCGGGCCCATTCCCGCACGGCGAGATCGAGGGGCAGTAGTTCTTTCGAAAAGGTCAGCCTGCCAGCCTTGCGTACCTTGCTCTTGGGGCCGCCGCCTTCTTGCTCGACGCGCTGTCTGACCTCGTCGATGCTGCGATGTTCCCAAGTGTCGAGGACAGCATCGAGCAACTCCTGGCGGCCGGAGAACTGTCGATAGAACCCGCCCCTGGTTACACCCAGTTGCGCCGCAAGGGTTTCGACACGGACGGCATCCGGTCCCGACTCGGACAGAATCGCCACGGCGGCGTCGAGCCAGGCGTGACGGGGGTTCCGCACCGGTGGGGCCATCAGCAGTCAACCAATCAGTCGTAGGGCTCTTGCTTACACTACCTCATAGATGCAGTACAGTACTGTATCTATGGTTGGTGGACCGATACCTGCCCGCTGACGAGACCGATCGAGAGGGATTTCCTATGACGCCCCGCGGAGCGAGGGAGAAGAATGTCGACGCTGAGCGGCGGCCGAGGGTCGACGCCATCGACATCGACACCGAAATGCTTGCCTTCAGCACCTTGGCCGACATTCAGCACAGCGACGCACATCTGCTGTACACCGATCGTGCTGCCGACCGCTCGGCGGAGCAGTGGGCGCGGGCGATCATGGAGGAAGTGCCCGCTGAGGTGCGGGCGGTGCTCGAGCGGGCGTGGCAGGTCATTGCACTGCGCCTGGCTCCCGCTGGCACCGCGCACACTGTCGCGGGGTGGTCGATCGCGCATGCCGGTCCCGATTACGTCCTGCTATGGGCGGAGTCCGCCCTCGGTTTCGAAGGTCAACTGCTGTTCCGGTGCAGCAAAAACGGTGTTCTTCTGGCGACTTTCGTCCAATTTCACGACCCAGGCGCGTCAACCGTATGGCAGCGGGCGCTGCCGACTCACCTGGGGTTCGTACGTTCGCTGCTGGAGGGAGTCGCCTACTGATAGAGACCCCTCCAACGCGCGGTCTGGTGGAGAACCTGGTACGCCGCGCTCAGCCGACGGCGTTCGACGCCGGTCTGATCGAGATCGAACGGGCGATGGGTTTGGGCCGATCAGCCGTTCGACCCTCCACGAGACGCCCCCTCAGGTCAGGTGGGTTCGTGGTGGCGGTGTGGTTGGTTCTTGCGGCGGAGTAGCCAGCGGCGCAGTTCGGCGGCGGCCCAGACGATGATTGGGTAGGGGGCGTTGAGGCCGAGCATGCCGGGGGTGAGCGCTGCGGTGTCGTGTCCGAGGGTGTCTCTCCCGGCCGTGAGCGTGGTGATCACGCCGGGACTGGATGCCCCGGACCGGCAGCCTTTCCTGACCGGTGTCGAGCTTCTCCGTTAAAGACGATCGACAGGCCGTAGCTTCTCGAGCGCAGCTCGGGCGCCGTCGACCAGCAGGAGCGAGTCGGATCGGTAAACGAGATAGTCGACTCCGAGCGCAGCGAACGTCGAGCACGATTCGATGGTAGGGCAGAAGACTCCGCAGGTCAGGCCCGCAGCGTGGGCTGCAGTGGTGATCTTCTCTACCGCTGACTTGAACGACGGTTGTTCCAGATCACCTGCGCATCCGAGGGATGCGCTCAGATCGAAAGGCCCGATGAACACTCCGTCGATGCCTGCGACGCGGCAGATTTCCTCGACGTTCGCGACACCATCGACATCTTCGATCTGTGCGAGGATCCTCGGCGTGTGATGGTCTGCCAACGCCTCGGCCAAGCGATACCCCAGCATCGTGTTGCGGGACAACCCGACGCTTCGAGCGCCGATCGGCGGGTATTTCGCCCACGCCACAAGCTCCGCCGCGCTACGCACGGAGCGGATGCGCGGGGCGATGACCGCGGCCACACCGGCATCGGCCGCGCGCTTGACCGCCACCTCACAAGACTCACCGATCCTTGCCAAGACCGGAACAGCAGAAGCCATGACATGGCAGGCGAGGCTGTCGTCGGCGATCGTGCCGTGTTCAAGATCGAGCATGAGGAAGTCGAATCCGAGCGCAGAGATCATCTCCGTCAGCACCGGGCTATCGATGCCAACGAGCGTGCCGATCGAGCCGGATCGGGGCTGGAATGTCACGGCCACACACTACCAACCACCCACATGAATTTCGTTGTGCAGCGGCCCGGTAGCTACCAAAACCCAGCTATGCACCGGGGGGCGGTCCACCGCCGAGATCACAACCACGACAACAACGCGAGTCCGGCCGACCTCGGCCCAGGAATGCAGCGTCGGCCGCTCCACCATCCACCGCATCATCAGCGGCCCCGCGCCGCAGACATCGCAACCCGCCACCCCCTCCCGCCTCCCGGCCGGGCCGGGCCGGGCGCTGCGGCACACCCTGTCCACCAGTGGCAGGCCCGGGGTTGAGCGGTGTGGTGCGGAAGATCGATGAGCAAGCGCGAGAAACTGCCTGATAGGGACCGAAACATTATGGACGAGAACGCGAATGAGAAAATGCCACCCTCGGTCGTGGTCGACCGGGACCACGCCGCCGCCGTCGAGTCGCTGGACTCACACGTGGACGGCCTCACCGACCTGACGCGAAGCGAGGGTTACGACCTCGCCCAGGCGTGGGGCGGCTGGTGAGGATGTTCGAAAACCCCGACTACAACCTGCGTGAGGTATCCCGGCTGGCGGCCACCGCGATCATGCGACCCGCATCGCTGCTGTCGGTCAGCTCGGGCACGTACTTGTACATCGTCGACCGCGAGACACCCAGCAGCCGGGCGACCGAGGAGACGGTCTCTTCCGGTCGGGTGAGGATGGCACGGGCCTGGCGGATCTGTTCGGCGGTTCTTGGCCGGTGGCCGGCCGAGGCGCTGCCCGCGGGCGCGGGCGGCGTCCAGCCCTTCGTGAGTGCCTTGGACGATCAGCTCGCGGATGAACTCGGCCAGGGCGGCGAACACGTGGAAGACCAGGCGCCCGCCGGGGGGTCGTGGTGTCGAGGGCCTCGCGCGGGGACCGGAATCCGATACCGCGATTCCGGAGTCCGGCGACGATCGAGATCGGGTCTTGGAGGGACCGGCCGAGCCGGTCCAGCGACGGCACGACGAGGGTGTCGCCGGAGCGCATGTACTCGAGACATTTCCGCAGTTGCTCGCGTTCGGCGTCCTTGCCGGACTTCTTGTCGGTGTAGATCTTCTGGCACCCGGCCGCGGTGAGCGCGTGGACCTGCCGGTCGAGGTTCTAGTCCTTGGTGGAGACGCGGCCGTAGCCGATGAACGCGCCGCCTCCACCGATCGGGTCGAGGGCGTTGCCGTCGAGAGTGAGCGGTGCGGGATGTCGAGATCGCGTGTCGGCGTGGCCATGCCATGGACTGGACTGTAGGAGAAAGGGCCGACAAGAATTGTTGGACATCAGCCGTTTTCGACACGTTTTATCGACCCATGCTCGGTCGGGCGATTTCTATCGTTTGTCGCAACACTTCCCCTAGCAGGGGCGTCCCGCTCGTATTCAGAGCCCGCTGCTGCCGAGGGACAGGACGCTGCTTCCGGCGCTGAGCAGCAGCGACAGGATCGACAGGATATTCACTGCGGACTCTCTTTCTCCTGGCCGTCGCCAGGGCTTTCTTGGGCTGGTCCGGGAAGGTTTCGAGTGCTTCCCGCGCCTCGCTGGCGGACCGCGGGCCTGCAGCGTGAACACTCACCGCGGTTCGGCGACGGGTTGCACCGCCCACCTCTGGCAACAACGGACACCGAGCAAGCTTCGCGGCGTGGCCTCCCGCGCAACCGGCGAACCAGCGAGAAACCCACGCATACAACGCGTCACACCGTGGATCCCGGCGTCGGTGACCGTCTGATCGTCTGTCCGGATCGCCGGGTCATCACTCGTCGGTTGCTGTTGCGCTGCGGCCGCGAGATCCGTGGCGTCCGGCGCGCCGCGCCTGGTGACGGGACTGGTGGGGGTGTGCTGGCACGGTGAGGGGTGTGGATGGCGATTTCGGGTCGATAACCGATGTGGCGTTCGGAGAGTTGTGCGCGGCACCGCGGGATGACCGCGCCGATCGTGTCGAGCTGGTCACGCTGGTGCGGTTCGCGACCGGGGACGGTGTGCTCGTAGTCGGTTCCTGGGCCGCGGCGCAGCGGGTGTGCGTGCTGTTGGGTGCGCAGCTGAAGACAGTGGGGCGGGTGGCGGCGGTCGGACCCCGGGCGCGGCCGCGGTGGCGGGTGCGGGTGGCGGACGCGACCGGGGTGCGCGTCCGGTTAGGACTGCTCGACCCCCGCCAAGGGCGGCGGGTGCAGGGGTTGCCGCCGGAGGTGATCGCCCGCCTCGACCAGGACGCCGCAGCGATCGTGCGGGCGGGGTTCCTGGCCGCGGGGACGATTCATCTGACCGGACCGGTGCCGAGACTGCAGATCACCTGCCCGACGCTGGCGGTCGCGTTGGCTGTGGCCGGGGCGCTGCGGCGGGTGGGGGCCGTCACCGGGGTGCGTCACCACGAGCGCACCGGCGCCGATCACGTCGCCGTGGCCGGGATCGACGCGGTCACCACAACACTGGCCGGGATCGGCGCACCCCGGGCGGCGCAGCAGGTGCGGGTGTGCTGGGATGACCGGCGCCGCCACAGCGCTCACTCCGCGACGCGGAAGCTCACCGCCGCCAATACCGGCCGCGCCCAGCAGGCCGCCGCCACACAGCTCGCAGCCGTGCGGGCGGCGCTGGCGGTGCTCGGCGACCGGGTCCCCGAGCACCTCGCGGCCATCGCGCACCTGCGGCTGCAACACCCGCAGACCGGGATGGGCCCGCTGGGGAAACTGGCCACCCCACCCCTGTCGAAGGACACCGTCGCCGGGCGGCTGCGGCGGCTGATCGCCCTGGCCGACCGTCACACCACGCAACCCGACACGACCGCAACACCCTGACCATCACAGCAGCGGTTATCGTTCAGCAAAATCGCACCGTCGGTCGGTTGCTGCAGCCCGGGTCGGCGTCCCTCGATGCGGACAGGAGGTGGGGCGGTGATGTCGTGGCGTGAGGCGGCCGGTGGTCATGGCTTCGGCCGGATGATCGAGTTGGGTGTCGAGGCGGTGGTGAACAAGGTCGGGCAGCGGGCGGGGTGCGCACCGTTGAGCTGGGAGATGTTCGTCACCGACGACACCGGCGCGCTCGCGGTCTCCGGCACCACCGCCGGCCGGGACTACAACGAAGCCCAGGTTACGGAGATCGTGCAGGCATGGGCGCAGCTGCTCGGGTTGTCCCGCGTCGTGCCTCCGTCCACGGGCGGGACCATCGAGTACCGGGGAATCATCGATGCGATCGAGGTCGAGGTCTGGGGCGTCATCGACCAGCAGTTCTTCGACCTCGTTGCCGGACTCGACTTCCCCGAATGACATGACGCCCAGGCACGCCGGGTCGGCATCGGGTGTGCCGGAAACTGCCACTACCGGGTATCGAGGTGATGGCGTGGCCGATGACGCTGCGGGGCTTCGGGCCTTCGGGCTTCGGTGTCAGGGTGTTTCGGGTTGGTCGGGGGTGTCGGTGATGGTCCATGCCGATTCGCCGAGTTCGCCGCCGACCTGGCGTGCCCGGGCCAGGTAGCCGGATTCGATGAGTTCCTGAAGCGCTTCGGCAACCTCGGCGACGTCCTCGGTGCCGGCCGCGGCGATCGAGTCGAGGGTGAGGTCGTCACCGCGGCCCGCGGCCAGCAGAAACGGTCGCGTTCCCCCACGGCCACACTCGGGTGGTTACCCGGCTCAGCGAGACACCGGCGCACGCCACGGGCGGATAGCCGCGAACGAGTCATCGGTGTGGACGCCGGATTCGGGTGAGCGGCGCGGCTGCCGGATCCTGGGTCCGGGCCCGCGACGATCCGAGCCCACCACTGATCGGCTCGCCAGGAAGGGGTCCATGAGCGCCGAGACAATGCCCGCGCACGTTTTCGGACGCTGCGTCGGAGTTGTATTCCCCTCTGGCAGAGAGATTTTCACGATAGGGAACACCTCTCAGTGCTGGTGACGGGGGTACCCTGGCTCGGACAGGACGCAGCCGGTTACCCAGATCCAGGGGGAAGAGGATGCTCAGTTTGGAAGAAAGAATCGCCGGTGTCCTCGCAGTGCTGAAGCGGCTCGATCCCGCGGCGCCGGTGGTGGTCGTCGACGAGATCGGCTGGCGTGCGCAGGAGCTGAAGAACGAAGTGCTCGCCAGCGTCACCGACGACCCGCAGCGCCGCCGCAGACGATCTGGTCGTGCTGCACGCGGTCGGTGGCATCCGCGCCCAGCGCGGCAACTACTCGATGGCGGACTTGGCCGCACTCACCGACGCCGACCCGGCCGCGGTGCGACGCGTGCCGGCCGAACTGCGCGCCCGCCGCTTCGGCATCCGCTGACCCGCCACCCTTCCCCGGCCGGGCCGCCCGCTCGCCTGCGGCACACAACAACATGTAGAGGGTTATCGCCCCAGGCCGCAGCAACCCACCGACGATACGGCTTTGCTGAGCAGTAGCCGCTGCTGTGATGGTCAGGGTGTTCCGGTCGTGCCGCGGCCCGTGTGGCGGTCGGCCAGGGTGATCAGCCGTCGCAGCCGTCCGGCAACGGTGTGCTTCGACAGGGGCGGGGTAGCCAGCCTCCCCAGCGCGCCCATCCCGGCGTGCGGGTGTTGCAGCCTCAGCCGGGCGATGGCCGCGAGGTGGTCGGGAACCCGGTCGCCGAACACGGCCAGCGCCGCCCGCACGGCAGCGACCTGGGTGGCGGCGGCCTGCTGAGCGCGGCCGTGTTGGCGGCGGTGAGTTCCCGCGCCGCGGGGCGGGCGCTGCGGCGACGGTCGTCCCAGCGCACCCGCATCCGGAACACTTGATGGTAGGCACGGTCCACGGCTGTGCTCGCGCTGTGGTGGAAGGCAGGAGCTGGCGGAATCAGCGTGCCGTGAACCGACCGGCTCCGATACACCCGGGTTAGACGTCGGCTGGGGTTCAGCGGGGGAATCTCGACGCGGACAGGCGGGAAGAGAGCGGGGTGGCGAGCGGCCCGGAGGCCGGGGATGTCTCCGGGCCGCTGCGCCTGTCGGTCGAACGAAGCGGCGGCTGACGGGTGGGCGTTTGTCCACCCGGATCGGATTCGTTGCTGGTCTTCCGCCAGCAACCACATAAATGCGAGAAACAGCCATACGTGCTCACCCGCTGCCCGCGTGTCTTCGGGGCCACCGCGATGGTCGTGGCTGCCGGGGCAGGTGGTGCCCGGTTGCCGCTGAACACCGCAGGCCCAGTCCTTCCCACTGCACCATAGACTCTTTCCTGGCAGGCGCATCGCCGTTCGGTCAAATCCTTCCCAAATCACCGATTCGCGTCGCTTCGCAGCACAAGACGGCGGGAGCGCCCTCGTTCGCGCCGGCCCCTCTTCCGCGTCCACTCTGGGCTACTTCTGGTAGCCTGGTATACTTTCGGTATGTCTGATATGACGACTATTAAGGTCCCAAAAGTGGTTCGAGACCGACTCCAGCGAGTCGCGGTGTCGAAAGGGATCACACTGGCACAGGCGATCGATGAGCTGCTCAACAAAACCGATGCGCGACCGAGGCCTACCGTCGGTGGCTACCGGAGCAATCGGCCGCTCTCGGCCGAGGAGATCGACACCGAACTCGGCCAAGGTTTCGACCTCTGATGGCCATCGTTGTCGACACCAGCGCGATCCTGGCACTGTTCGACGAATCCTACGACGAGCACAAACCGCTGGCTCGAATCGTCGAACAGGCCGATGACCGGCTGGTGATCTCGCCAATGATTGTCGCCGAAGCAGATTACATGCTCTACACGAGACTCGGTTCTCGTGCGGCGCAAGACTTTGCCTCGGATGTAGCGAGCGGAGCGTACGACTTGGCGGAATGGACGTCGAACCACCATGCAGCGGGCCTTGCTGTGACCGCGCGGTATGGCGGTGACTACGTCGGAATCGCCGATGCCTCGAACGTGGTCATCGCCGACCGCGAACGCACCAACCGCATCATGACGCTGGACCAGCGGCATTTCCGAACTCTGCGCCCCTTGTGGGGTTTCGATAATTTTGTCCTGTTGCCATACGACAGCTGAGATTCCTGCCCGGCATGAACATCCCCCCACTCACCTGATCACGTTTCCTGTAATCAAATCCTGTGGGACACATGATCCCGTTATCGATCACGAACGGAAACCAGCTGCAGTGTATCGTTCTGCCACAGCGGCGATGTGTGCAGCCGCCGGCCGGATCGCGGCCGCTGCTCGCAAGGGTATGGAAAATACATCCGACATCATCTCCGGATACAGCCGAGCCGGGCGCCACGGCGTCGATGGCCTGCTTCAAGCCGATCGCCGGGGGCGTCTTCGCGTCTTTGATACAGGGCATATGATTCGGGACGCATCCAAGTTGGCGATCATCGGCACTGCCGCCACCGTGGCCGTCGACGCTGCCTGGAACGGGCGCGAAGAAGAAGAGCAACGCAACTTCTTCGGTAACTTGCCTCCAGAATCTGCCGAACTTATCGCGGCCTCTCCGATATTGCAGACGACAATGGACAAGTTGCTGAGGGACGGATGGCGAATCGAATTCGGGGAACTCGACAAAGGCATCGAGGGGATAACCGACCACGATAGAAAAAGGATCATTATCAATAAGGATCTGAAGAGTGAGCCGCAAGAACTGGTAGGCCACCTTGCGCATGAGGTAGGCCATGCCAGCAAAGGGGAGAGCGTCAAAATTTACCCACCGAAAGAAGGTTTAACAAAGGAAGAGTGGATAAAAGCAGCCCTTCGGAACGACTTTTTAGATGAGGCGGATGCGCAAATATTCAAGTTCGGGGTAGTTCGGGAGATTCTTGCAAACCCTGGTCTCGCGGCGCCGCAAGCCCTCCTCGGAGGTACGATGCAGTTGCTGCAGTATAATTACTATACCGGCGGCTTTTACCCGCACGGCATTGTCCCGAGTCGCGAGCAACTACGTCATGACATTGCTGAAACGATGTTCGACGGCAGGTGGTACGATTACTACTATCCGCGTCGACTCGAAGAATGGAATGATTGGGAATCCTCCCGGTAGTAATCGCCGCACCTGACTCGCGTGATACATATTGAACCGTAACTATTGGGTTTCCTTCAGGCTCGTGTAGCGGATGTGGGGCGCGCGGAAGTAGCCGCGGACGGTGTCGGGTTGGCGTTGGCGG
>NZ_JBSGEZ010000129.1:0-11033 GCF_053603155.1 Nocardia sp. NPDC004260
TCTTACGTCCCTGCGGAGTTCGATCCGCCCGGATCTCGAAATCCACAACACCCCTCGAGCTGAGGTGTTGCAACGACTCCTAGAACCCGCGCACTGTGGTTCCGGCCCCTTTCGTGTTATTCGGGTTGCTCATTCCCGGCGAGATCGGCGGTCAAATCGGCGATCAGGGTTGCCATGGCGTGGCAGGCGTCGGCGGCGGCCTGCTCCCAACGCGAGACGGCGGGTCGGTTCGGCCGGGGCGGCATGTGCTCGGTGTAGGTGTGGCTGGCCAGCACGCTGCCGTGGGCGTCGCAGAGTTCGAAGGTGAGCGACGGCTCCTCCGGCGGGTCCGGGTCTCCGGTGATGCCCAGCTCGAGCAGATTGCCGGTGCGGTGGTCGGTGAGTAGGTCCTCGTTGTTGGCGATTTCGATGGCGTCGGCGGACAGCGCCAGGGTCAAGCTGGGCACGGCGTTCCTTCCATGAGCGAGCCGGTGGTCGGCCCGTGCAGGTGGCGAATGTCGGTATGCGGTCGGTCGTGCGTGTCAGGGCCGCATGCAGGGCAGCAGCGCGCCTTGCTGGGGTGGGTCGTCGCCGCGGTCGGCGGCGTCGATGATTTCGGCCATGCTCAGTGCGTGCCGGAATCGGTGTCCGATGGCGGATTCGACTTCGGCGTGCTGGGCGGCGTATTCGGGGTTGAGGCGGGCCGCGGCGATCAGATCGCTGCGGCGGGCCAGGACGCAGAATCGGCAGCTGAGCCGGGTCATGTCGGCGTATGCCGAGTGGACTTCGAGGTCGGCTTGTTCGATTCGCCGCCAGACACGCGCGGTCGTCCAGTCGTGGATGGGATGCCAGTTGTATACCTCGCGGCGGCCGTTGCTCGCGGTCGCGTCGAGGGCCAGCGGTGCCCGGCGCGCCCGGTCGGCGGACTCTTCGGCGCGCAGGCCCATGATGTTGAGCAGACGGGCGGGCCGACCGAGCACCTTTCCTGATTCGCGCAGGTGGGTGACGATGCGGGTCATCTCTTTGCGGATCGGTCCGCGCTTGTGGTCGGAGGTGCACCATCGGCGCTTGGCGTCGGGCCAGCGACCGCGGGCGGCGACCCGTTCCAAGATGGTCTCCACGGCTCCGCTCGGGCGGCGGCGCGCGGCGACGGTGAAGGGCAGCTCGTAGTGGGCGGCGTGGTTGGCGGCGAGTTGAACGGTGCCGGGCCATTCGGATTCGCCGAGGTCGGCGTGTACGACGGTGAGCCGGTCGCGTACGCCCGCGGCCTCGGCAGCGTCGACGACTTCGGCCAGCGCTGCAGTGGAGTCCTTTCCGCCGCTGGTGTTGAACAGCAGACCGTCGAATTGGGACAGGTCGGGTGTTGCCTGGTGCATGAATGTCCTTGTGGTAGCGATAGTTCGGATTGCTCGGGGCCTGCGGTGAGGCACGATGTCAGGCGATCTCGAACCGGCCGCCGGTTCGCCGCAGCCGAAGGGGTTGCGAGGCTCCGGGGCGTTTGAGCGAGCGGGCGGTGCTGTCGGAGATCACCGAGAACAGCCCCGAGTGCACGTTCTGCACAGCGGTGTAGCGCCCGCCGTGCGGACCGGTGAGTGTTGCGGTGAAGGTGTGCATTTGCACGCGGTAGGTCGTGGTGCCGATGGTGAGGGTTTCGGCCGGGGATGCCTCGGGATCTGGTCTCGGTACCGCGTCGCTGTGTTCGCCGCTCACCGGTGGTGTCCGGTGAGGGTGGTGTGGTCTGGGTCGGTGTCGGCGGGCAATGTGTCGAGCCAGGTTCGGAGGGTGTGACGGTCGATCATGGTGGTTCCTGTTGGTGGGGTTGGGCACGTGCCGGAATTGGTCTCGGCACGCGGAGAGGGGCCGGGGCGGGCGCGCTGCCCCCGCTGACGGGGTGCTCAATCGGTGTCGCTACTCGGGTTCCGCATCTCCAGTGCCCCCGGGTGTGGTCCGAACATGCCGGTCCAGCAGGACGGGCAGATGCGGGATTTGATGTACTCGCGCTCGGGCGGGTTCAGATGCGCGAAAGCGTTCTGGATAGCGAGGCGTCGCTCAGCCCACGCGGCGAACTGGTCGCGGTTGACGTGGAGAGTAGTGCTCTGGTCGCAGGTATCGCAGGTGACTTCAAGGGCGAGGTTCAGGGGCGGGGTCGTTTCGAGGTGCTTTCGGTTGTCGGTCATGAGGGTGAGTTCCTTTGCTGTCGTGGTGAATTCCGCACCCCGTGGCCCTGCCCCCGCAGAAAGCTTGAGCGGGGTGCGGTGTGCGGTTTTCGTCGTCGCGGTGGCCGGGCTGGGCGGGTGTGCCGTCCCGGCGGGGCGGTTGTTCAGTGCTCGTCGGGCAGGTCGATGCAGGGAAAGACCTTGATTCCGGCGGCGTAGTCGTCCCACTGGTCGGGGTCGTAGCCGAAGTCGTCCGGGTTGTAGATCGTGTGGACGAGATCGCGCAGGGACGCGACGGTGTGGGGGTGGGCGAGGTCGTCGTGGTGGTACCGGTAGAGCGGGTTGCGCCTCGGGTCGGTGCAGGCGGCGGCGTGGACGTGGAAGTCGTCGTCGGCGCCGAACAGGTTGGGACCGATGGTGACCACGCGGAACCGTGGAGGTTCGGCGGGATTGTGGTCGCGGTTCACCAGCGGATTCCGTGGCTGTGTCCGGCGACGATGGTCTCTACCGGGCCGGTGAAGCCGAGTTCGCGGGCGATCTTGCGGGCGCTGGCGAGGGTGGTTACGTTGCTGATCTGCACGTGCCAGACGCGGGTGAGTCCGCATTCGCCGGAGGTGAAGGCGGTGAACAGTGCTTCGACGACCTGGATGCGGTTGTCGTTGTAGCGGTGGATGCTTCGTGCCGCGTAGGGCAGGCGCACACCATTGTGCGGGAGGTCGCGGTACTCGCGTTCGATGAGTTCCATTGTCCTGTCGAATGATTCGGTGGAAAAGTTCGCTTCGTGGTTCGCTGGCCGGTGCCGGTGGGAGCCGGATGCGGCTCCCACCGGTGCGGCGGTCAGCGGACGGGGCTGTAGGGGCCGAGCCATTTGTGCAGGGCGGTCAGGTGCAGGTGCGGGTGGTCGACGCGGTCGTTGTCGTCGTGCTGGCGGTAGTCGTCGGCTTCGCGTTCCCAGACCATGTCGACGATGTCGGCGATGGCGTGACGGATCTCGGGGGCGAGGTCGGCGGGCCCGGCGTAGCCGGCCGCGGTGGCGCGCAGCTCGGCGGCGTCGAGGGCGCGGCGCACGAACGACAGCAGAGTGGCGAAGTCTTCGGGCTCGGGGCTGTTGCCGGTCTCGTAGTTCTCGAGCGCGGCGAGCACGCGCTTGTGCTCGGAGGCGGCGCGGACGCTGGCCACGATGTCGGCGATGAGCCGGTGAGTCGTGGTGTCGGTCGCGCCGTGCTGATGGCAGACGCGCTCAAGGGTACGGGTGAGTTGGGCTTCGTTTTCCAGCGGAGGTGCCTGAAACAGGTCGGTGATGGGCATGGTGGTGGTCCTGATCTCGTTCGGGGCAGGAGCCGGGCACATTCTGGATGTCGGGGTCCTGCGTGAGTGGGGTGAGCTGCAACGTTTTCGGTGGTGTGGGGGTGATGGGCTCCTGTCTTCGTCGTCGGTCTGGCGGGTGGTGGTGTGGCGGTGGCGTCGGCGGGGCTTGCGGTGGCGGGTGTAGGCCCGGATCGGGCGGCGCGGCGGGTGGATGAACGTGCCGCGGTGGCGGTGCGGTGCGCGCGGCCGCCGGGGGCCCGTTGCGGGTGTGGTGGGCGGGTCGTGGGTCACGGGTGGGTCCTCCTGGCGGGTTGTGGTGTGAGCGCGGTGGGTTGGCCGCGTTCGTCGAGTAGGGCGTGTTGCGCCGCATTCGCGGCGCGGCGCGCGCGGCCGTCGGGGCGGGTGCGGCGGATGGGTTTGCAGAACCGCGGGGTCGTGCCGAACAGTGCGAGGTCGATCGGCACGGCGGCGGGTAGTCGGCGTTCGGTGAGCCAGAACTGTGTTTTGCCGTGGGCGTAGGCGCGCACGTCCAGGGTTAGTTCGAGTTCGGTGATGGTCGGGTCGGGCACGTCTTGGCGGCGGTAGCGGCGGGTGAAGTCGCGTTCGCGGTGGGCGGTGTCGATTTCCTCGGCGATATGCGCGCGGCAGACGCTGACCTTCCACGGGTGGCGGTGCTGGCCATCGACGCGGATCGTGTTGATCCGGTGGGTGGCGCGGGCCCGGCACACCGAGCCGGTGCCGCGGGTGTTGGTGTCGGGGTCGGGACGTGTGGTCCAGACGAAGGTTTCGCAGGTGGGGACCTGCCATCCGTGGGTGATCTTGAGGCAGGAGATCACGGCGGGGTCGGCGCGTTTCATGATTCGCTGCGCTGACGGTCGAGCGCGGAGTCGAGGTCTCGGGTGTTCATGTCGTTGCTTCCGGTGGGTGGCCGGGCCCGTCCACGGCGGGCCCGGCGGCCGCGTAGCGGCCTGCGGGCCTGGGGCCGACCGGCGGGGTGATGCCCTGCCGTGTTGGGGCGTGTGGCCGGTCGGCTTGGGTGGGCCGGGTGATGGACGCACGCCGGCTGGGATCGTCCGCTGAAGAACACAGCACGGAGCGCAGCGGAGTTCCGATTCCGCGGGCCGCTGGTGCGGTTGGGCGGGGAGCGGGCCGGAACTGGGGTGTTCCGGCCCGCTGCCGGTCAGGCTGCCAGCGGTGCGGCGTCGGCTTGGTTGTGGCCGGTGGGTGCCGGGTCGGTCGCCGCGGGGGTGGGTTCGGCCGGGGCGGGCTGGTCTTGGGTGACGGTGACCTTTACCGTGCTGGCCTTGGTCTTGCGCCGGGATGGGCCGGTCTTGCGGGCGGGGCTGGCCGGGCCGGTCTTGCGGGCCTGGTTGCTCTTGCGCGCGGGTGCGGCCTTGGTCGGTGCTGTGGTGGCCTTGGTCGGTGCGGCCTTGGCGGGTGTGGCCGACAAGGTGCCCTCTGCGGCCACCTCGGCGGCGGCCTCGGCCTCGAACGCCTCGGCGCGTGTCAGCTCGCCGAGTATCGCTCGCTCGATCGGGGTCGGGGTGTATCCCGCGCTCTGCAAGGCAGTCAGCAGGGAGCGGGGAGCGCTGACGGTAGCGGTGGGATAGTGCACGCTCTGGCTCTGGTGCAGGACCGCCTGCCAGTAGGTCGGGTTCTCCTTCTTCTTCGGGTCGTAGCTGCGGCGCTGCATGCTGGCCTCGACGGCACCGATGGCCAGGCCGATGAGCATGGCGGCTGCGCGCGGGTCGGTCATGTCCTCGAACAGTTCGCCGGTGGACATCGCCTTCTCGCGGTCGACGCCGAGCAGATCGGCGGTGATGTCGGTGACGGTGTTCTCGGCGGTCAGCCCGCGCCGGGTGAACATCACCTGCGCGGCCCAGCTGAGCAGCCCGGTCGGGATCTTGGCGGGCCGCTTGCGGCCCTTGTCGGTCAGTTTGGCCAGCAACTCGGCCTCGAACTTGCGCCGGGCGGTCGTGGCGGCGCGTGCGTAGCGGTTGCCCGCCTTGACGATTGCGGCGTCGGTGCGCTTGCGCTCGCGCTCCTTGTCGGTGAGGACATCGCTTCCGTACTGGCTGTATTGGAGCCCTTCGGCCTTGGGATCGGTGCAGTAGTAGAGCGGCGTCCAGTATTCATCGAGGTTGCCGTCTGGGGCTTCGACTTCGGACCGCTCGAGGTACACCGCCCAGTTCGCCGGGGTCTTGATGTCGTCCTCGGTCGCGCGGTGCCCGTCCTGACGGCCGTAGAGTTTGCTCAGCGGGCAGGTGGTGCGCGCGTCGTAGGACCATTCGTGGATCTCACGGTCCAGGATGGTGAAACCGCGTTTCCGGTACGGTTCGCTTGCGGCGGCGCGTCCGGCGGTCTCTTCGCGTTCGGCGCGTATCTTGGCGGCTTCGGCGTCGAAGTTGTTGCGCTCGGCCGCGTCCAGCAACCGGGTTTCGGCCTGTTCGTCGCCCTCGAACTCCATGAGGGTTTCGGCCTGGGTGAAGGTGAGCTGTCCGGTTTCGGCCTTCTTGCGGGCGTCCTCGGACTTCCGCAGTGCCTTGATGGCGCGCACCTCGGCGGCGTCGACGCCGAGTTTCTTGCCGACCTTGGTCGGGGTGAATCCGGGCAGGTTCAAGAAGTTCTCGACGTGCACCACCTTGTCGCGGGTGCTGGTTTCGGTGCGGTGCTCGTTCTCGCGCCACTGTGCGGTCATGACCTCGGCGGCGAGGGTGACCGCGTCGTCGTGAGGTTTGCGGCGCAGGATCACCGGGCACGGGATGTATCCGGCTTCGATCGCGGCGAGCATCCGCGATTGTCCGGCGATCATCTGGACCTGGCCGTCGTCGTTGATGTAGGCGGGCGGGTCCTGGACGAATCCGCCGTCGCGGATGCCATCGATGAACGCTTTGGTCAGGGTGACCTCGGAGCGCATGTTGTCGCCGAAGACGACTTCGCGCGGGTCGACGTCGAAGGAAATCTTGCCGGTCGGGGATGCGTCGATCATGGCCAGCACTTCCGACAACGGGGTGCCGTTGATGGTCGGTTCCTCGGCGGGGGCCTCCGGCGCGGGGGCGGGGTCGGGCTGGTGGGCGTCGCTGGTCTGGTCGGCTTCGGGCGTGGTGTTTTCGGTGGTCGTCATGATGGTTCGGTGTCTCCTCTAGGATGGGCGGAGCACCGGGCGGATTCTGGCCGTCCGGTGCTCCTGGTTTTCTGGGGCTGGGTCTCGGATCTTCGGTTGCGGGGGGCCTCGAGCGGAGCTGACGCGGTGGCCGGTCACCGGTGGCGGTCTTCGTCTTCGGCGGGTTGGTCGACTTCCTCGGCGTCGATGGCGTCGTAGTGGTGTCTCCACTCGCGGTACCCGCCGAGCACCGGGCGGTGCTCGATCAGGTGGGCTGTGAGGTCCGCGTATGCGGCGAGTGCCTGGACGTAGTACTCGGAGTGAACGTTGCGGTCGGCCAACTCCTTCGGGTCGCACTCGGGATAGGCGAGGTCGGGGTTGTTGGCGAGCGTTTCCAGATTCAGCGCCCGGCGGCGCAGCTCGAGCGCGCGGGCATGCTCGGGGGATGCCTCGGCCGGTTCGGTCGGTTCGGGGTCCATCCGGAGTTGCCAGGGCATCGGCGCTCTGAAATCTGCGTACGGGGGCCGTACCGGGTTGTCGTGGTCGCGGCGGCGCAGTAGCCGCGTAAGCATGCGCGGGAGTCGCATAGGGTTCCTCGGCTCGGGGTGGGGCCAGGGCCGGTGTTCACCGGCCCTGGCGAGAGATGGTCAGAACGGGGCGGGGCCGTCGTAGTCGTCCGGGGCGGGGGCGTCGCCGATGCTGAGGCGGCGCTGGTTGATGTAGTCGGCCAGCGCGAGCGCTTCGGGATAGGTCAGGAACAGGTCGAACGCGATGCGGTTGCCGGGGTAGGTGGTGATCCGGCCGACGATGTGGCCGTCGCGGCGGCCGAAGTAGACCGGCGGTTTCGTGGGGTCGCGCTCGGGGTCCAGTTGGACACGCTCGCCGATCTCGGCCAGGATTGCGGCGGCCTGCGCCTGTTCGGAGGCGGCCTGTTCGCGTCCGATTCGGCAGGCGGGCAAGGCTTCGCGCATGCTCGGGATGAGGTCGGTGCGGAGAGCTGTGATCATGGCCTCGGTGTTGTCGGTCGCGGTGCTTGTGCTCGTGGGACCGACGGGGTAAGCGATGAACGGGGCGAGGGGGCCGAAATCCACGTCGGCCCACAGTTCTTCACTCGGTGTGCCGTAGTTGTCGTGGGGCAGTTCGAGCCGGATTCGTTCGTCCTCGCCGGGGCCGATCAGATAGGCCACACAGCGGCGCTCGTGCTGGGCGCTGGGCTGGCTCGTCCAGCCGGGATCGGTGTCGTTGAGCCGGGCCGCGATGTCTGCGGCCCATTGGTCGGCGCTGCGGGCAGTGATGCTGGTTGTCACGGGTCCGTGTCCTTCGGAAGTGGGCAGGCACCGGGCGCGCTATGCGCCCGGTGCCTGCTGCGGGGTGGGTGGCTAGCTGCGGGCGGGTGCGCCGGAGTAGCCGAAGACGGGGGATGTGGCGTCGAAATACGGCGTCACGGTCTCGTCAACGGCATCGAACCGGGCGCGTAGCCCGCTCAGGGCGAGGTCGTAGACCTCGCCCAGCACCTTGCGGCTGAACCGCGCGGCCGAGCGACTGTGGATCTCGGTCTCGGTGCGGTTGATGCTGAGGTTCATCGTCTTCGTGACGTAGATGCCGCTGTCCTGCTCGTGGTGAACGTTCAGGGCGGCGCGGTATCCCCGGCCCTTGTGGTAGCTCACGTTCAGGTCTGCGTGGGCCTGCCAGCCCTCGCCGTCGGGTTCCCCCACGGGCCAGCTGGCCGTGATCCAGCGGTCTCCGGGCTCGGTGCGGGGGTCGGCGTGCGGACCGTTGTTCGGGGTGTTGTTCACGGGCTGATTTCCTTTCTGTGCGCGGTCCGCCGGGCGTATTCTGGACGCCCGGGGGTGCACTTTTTCTCGGGGTTTCGGTGTCGGCGGTTGTTAAGTTCCGCTGGCCTCCTCGAATTCGATTTGGTCTCGCCGGATGAGCTGATTCACGCTCAATCCGGCGCGTTCTGCTTCGTGGTCGATACAGAGTGCGCCGGAATAGTCTTCGGCTTTGGGATCGACGCACCACGGGCAGGTGGGCATGGTTCCCCTCGGTTAGAAGCCGTGGTGTCGGTACATCGTGCTGAGCTGTCCATCCGTCCACTCGGCTTCGACTCGGCTCGCGATATCCTCGGCTTCCTGCTTCGTGCAATAGCGCAAGGCGGTTAATCCGGGCTCGTTCGGGAACAGGGAAAGCTGAAAATAGATATCGAAATCCCGATAGATTCCGATCGCGTGACCGTCGGTCTTGGCGGCATAGAAAACTTGGAGGATGTCGCCCTGTGGCGCTTGCTCGATCGAAACATCCGGCGCGAGGTACACGAATCCGCGCCCGCCGGTTTCGCGCTGAAACGTGACGTGGATTTGCGTGCCGTTGTTCTGCGACACGGCGCTGATGATTGTTGCCGCACCCCATTCGCGGCGTCCCAGGTAGACATGATCGCCGGGGGACAGCTCGCGCGCTGTGATGGTCAGCATCTGTGGGTTTCCCTTCGTGGCCGTGGAGAGCCGGGGGCGCGGGGTCGCGCCCCCGGCGTCGGAACGGCTGGCCTACTTCGGCCGTGCGCGAGCGTCGGCGGCGGCTTGTGCCTCCTCGACGCTGTCGGCCCGCCCGGTGGTGATGTGGTCACCGGTGGAGGTGCGCCACATACACCAGGAATAGGCCCGGAACACTTCCGGGGTCGCGTTCGGCGTGATGGTGACGTAGCAAGGGCCGTAGTCCTTGTGCAGTACAACCCCGTCGAGCAGCGAATTCCTGTAGGTCCAGCCGTTCACGTCGTAGCGGATTGCGGCCATTGCCGCCCCCTTTCGGGTAAGTGGCCCGGCGTTGATCGCCGGTCCTTTTCTGATTCCGCTACGTGGAATCGGGTTCACACTGTGGAGTTTTCAAAGAGCGAAGGTGCGGTTCCGGTTTCCCTTCCCGCTCTTTCCTTCTGTCTCTAATACTATCAACCTTACGCACCTTACGCACTTTTACGGGATGTGAACTACGTCACTCTGAAAAGTGGAAAGCGTGCGTTCTACGGCGTGTAGTCGGGGACCTTCACACCGTATTTCGTGGCCGCGATCTGTCCGGCGGCGAGAAAGCGGCGAACGAATTCGGGGCGAATGGCGCGCGCGTGGGCGGTGGTCACGAAGTTGATCAGGGAGAGGTTTTCGGCCTTGGCCTTGCGGGCGGCGTCCTCGGCATGGCGGATGGCCTCGAGGGAAGCCACGCCCTGGCCGGTGATGTAGAACAGGGCGGCGGCGGTGGCCAGCAGGTACGCGCGGGCTTCGCCTCGGCACTGGTTGGCGATGTCGACGTACGACGATGCGGCGGCGTTCATGTCGAGCAGCGCGATGCCCAGCAGCGCGTCACGCGCGGCGGGGTCGATGGTGACCAGGATGGACACGCGCGCGGCCAGTGCGGCGGGCGGGTAGTCGTAGCGGGTGACCAGCTCGGCGACCTCGCGCAGTACCGATGTCGCGAATCCGCGTTGCTTGCTGTGCAGGCAGGCGGCGCGACGAGCCATGAAGTCCGGAGTTTCGACCGGGGTGTATCGGGCCTCGATGTCGGCGCGGGCCTCGAGAACGACCATGCCGCGTGACACGGCGGTGACGGCGGCGGCGGTCGTGGCGGGGTCCGGGATGTGACCTTGGGTGTGGTTGTCGAGGTCGGTCCATACCGCGCCGCGTGTGAGTGCGTAGGTGTGGGCGCGAGAGAGAACGGGGATGCCGTGGGCGTCGACCTGTTCGCGCACGGCGTCGGCGAACCAGATCCCCGCCCCGGCGCGGCGGGCGCTGGCGACGAGTACCACACGTACGGCGTCCATTTCGCGGCTGTCGGCGATCCGCGCGAGGTGCAGGGCGAATGCGTCATGGTCCTGGTCGATCTCGGCAGCGACCACCATGTCTATGCGTCCGGCCCGGATGAACAGCACGCACAGCCTGTCCTCGGGGACGTAGCGCAGCAGCACCGGCAGCGCGGCGATGTAATCGGCGGGGGTGAGTTTGTCGATGGCGTTGGTGCGCTTGAAGATCACCGGATGTCCTCCTGTGGGTCGTGGCGGGCGGGGCGTGGTTGCTTCCCGCTCTCTCCATCACGTCTCTATTCTACAATGAACTTACGCACCTTACGCATTATTAGGATGTGTGTCTTCGCACACTACGATTTCCCGGTTTTGCTTGTTTTCCAGCGCTTTTCGTGCCCTTTGGAGGGTCGCCTCCGCGGCGAGCGGGCCGGGGTGCGGGGCGGCAGCGCCCGCACGCGACCGCAGGGAGCGCGCGGCCCTGGGGCCGCGGGCCGCACCCCTCGGGGTGCGCGCGGCCGACGGCCGCGAGGTGTTCGGCGGTGCAGGGCGGACAGCAGAGGTGTCCGCGCGTCGGTGTGTGTGTCCTTCGGTGGGGCCGAAGCCGGGCGGGCGCGCCAGGTTCCGGGCTGCCAGGGTGGAGCGCCCGCACCGCAGCGCAGCGAGGAGCGGACGAACGACCCTGGCGCGGCGGATGAGGCTCGGC
>NZ_JBSGEZ010000130.1:0-10785 GCF_053603155.1 Nocardia sp. NPDC004260
CCGAAGCCCTTGGTTATCGAAAGTCTTTCTGTCGCAAGGAGACATGATCAACCAAGGGCTTCACCCATGATCACCCGGGGTATTGAAAACCCAGCTCAGAGGTTAAAACTCAAGCTAGAGGTGCTGGGGTGCGGTAGTAATCGCGCGACAAACAACGAAGTTGGCTTGACCAGCGGCGATGGCTGAACGCGAAAGCCGTTCTCTACTGGACGGTCACGCCATATCCGCCCGTTTTCCGGTAGTCGACCGATCGTGGAACTGAAACAGCGAACAGTCTCGTCCGCATTAGGCGTGCTGTCGGTCTACCGAATGATGGGCGCTTCGCCGGGGTGGCTGATGTCGATGTCCGGTCCGTCGCCGAGTTTTCTGGCGAATGTGCGTTCGTCGTCTTCGGTGGCGATGGCCAGCGGGGCGCCGGTCGCTCCGTCGATGCTGATGCCGTAGCCCTGCTCGAGCACGGTGAATCCGAGGCACCGGTAGAACGGCCCCAACTGCCGATCAGCGGGAAAGGACCCGTACACCAGATGCACGTGAGCCTTCTCCAGCACCTCGAGGGCGTATTCGACCATGGTGGTGGCGATACGTCGGCGCTGATACTCCGGCCCGACGGTGACGATCTCGAGTTTCATCACCCGCACCAGCGTCTGCATCTGCACCTGCACGCCGAAGGGCTGGACACCGTCGATGAGCCATCGTTGCGGCCGGGCGACCAGGCCGCCGATGACTCGACCATCCACACGGGCGCCGAGCACGATGCTGCGCGAACAGATCGTGGTTTCAGGACCCTGCGCGGCGATCATCTCGCTCAGCACACCAGGCAGGTCCGGTACCAGGGTCGAGCTGAGCTGGTCGCGGGCCCACGCCTCGGCGAGCGTGGGCCCGATCCGGCCCAGCGGACTGCTTCCACCCCCACCGATCGGGCCCAACGACGGAAGTGCCGCTGAATGTCCTTGCCCGTCGCGTATCCGATCTCCACTGTGTGCTTCGCTGATGTCCACATCGCCGAATTGTGGCGCAGGACATCGACACTCGGCGGTGAGTTGACCACACTCGCAGTTCAGGCCACATCGTCGGCGGCTCGGGCCATACTGGTTGTCTATGCCAGGCTGACATGGAGGGGGGCGACTCGCCGATGCCGAAGTCCAAGGGGCGCAAGCCAAAAGACCGCACACGCCGATCCAACGGCCGGGCAGGCACCCGCAGCAACGGCTACACCGCGGGCCGGTTGGGTATCCCGCCGCGGGTCATCGCGAACATGCTCGCCGCTGCGCCGCCGGACCAGCTGGTGGAGATGTTGCCGCCGATGCTGTTGTTGCACCTCTCCCGCGGTGTGCAGGCCAATCTGTGTGTCTCGGCTGAATCACGCTGCAGCATGCCTACGACATGATCGGTGTCCAAGCCCGACCGACCGCGGTCGAGCTGGTGATCGCCCATCGAACCCGAGGGACGTTGACCCGCTACGGCGGCGGTGGAGCGTTCTTCGAAGGAGAGCACTTCAACGGGCACTGTGTGCTGTGGCTGCCTGGATCGGGTCGGTGGATCGACGCGACCGTGACGCAGTACCCGGAGGCTCGCGCCTCGTTGCCGCTGCCGGTGATCGGCCGCGCGGCCACCACACTCGGAGGTGGAGCGGCATCGCTGGCAGCCTATGCCGAATGCCGGCTTTCGGTGGGCTCGCACATGACGGTGCCTCGAGAGGAACTGATCCTGGACTACACCGTCGTCGCGGCCGACGACAGCATGTTCAACGACGCTCTCGCCGCCGACCCGGTCATGGCCGCGCGGTTGCGCTGTGCTGGAGTCGATCTCGCCTCCGCCTCGGTCGAGTGGTGGCGCGAGCCCGGCATCGTCGAGCGAGTCCGCAACGCGCCGTACCCGCGGCTACACGCGTTGCTCGATGCGGTCGGGCAGGCTCCGGTGCACATCGACGGCGAGGGGAATTGGTTCTTCCAGACCGCGCCTGAGCAGCGCGCCCGGCTCGATGAACTGCTGACCGTCTGAACTGACCCGCTCAGACCCGCGCAATTACGCCGGAATGAGGTAGCCCAGGATATAGAACAGCCCCCGGAACCTTGGTCGTTCCGGGGGCTGCTCTACATCCTGGGGCTCAGATGGTCAGATGTCCTCGATTCCGATCGTGGCGACGGTGAAGTACCGCACCGCGCCGGAGCTGGTTGTCTTGCGCCGCCAGTCGCCGGTGCGGGTGTACCCGGCGGTGGTGAGCGCCTCGTCGAGCCCATCCAGCCCGGCCGCCGCGCCGGGGTCGGCGGAGATGGATTCCCACCGGCAGCTGACATGGCGGCCGTAGACACTGCCGTCGTCGCTGTAGAACAACTCACAGGAGTAGAGATCGGCGACCGCACCAGCCGGGTCGTCGAGGCGGGCGATGACGTGCAAGTCGACGGCTTCGGTGTCGGTCACCGCTCCACTCCTGATGTGTGGACCGGCCGCCGTGCTGCAGAACGGGCTGGAGCAGCCGAAGCGGTCTGCGCGGCACGATCGGTCCTGCTCGCGCAGGTGCGTCCTGATCGGGGGCTCGGGCTGCGGTCGGCGGCGGCGGCCTGGCGCTGGGCTGTGGCGTCGTCGCGGCGGGCGATGATCTGATCGACGCGGGCGTTGCGATTACTACCTGAACCCCTGAATGACGGAAAACTGATAGCGCATGTGGAGGCGGGGTCCCCGTCGACGCGGAGCCGGTCAACGGGCGCGTGCCGATGCTGTGCGGCCGTGTCGTGTCCGGGATGCGTCACGACCTGAAAACCCTGCGCCTGTGGCGTTCGGAGGTCGACGACCTGGCGCTGCACCAGTTCGTCGCTGCGCTCAAGACCGCAGAGGATCAGATGGTCGTCGCGCGTGAGGTGCTCGATGTCTGGCGTGACGAGCTTCTCGTGGCGGGGAGATCTCGAGCGAACCGGGAGACGATGTCGCGCACCATCTGGCCGACGCCATCCGATCGATACGTGCCAGCCGCGCTGTTTTGGAAACCGACTGCGGATATCACGTGCGCTGACGATGCGGCGGGGGCGCGACCAACTCGCCACAGAACCGATCACATAGACTGATAAAAGGCTGACAGTCTATAATCCGGGTATGACTGAACGGACGGACGAAACCGATGTCTAGCGGCGAACGCGCCAAGACTTCAGCAGTGGAGGACCGGTCCGATTGGCTGACGTGGACGCTGAAGATGCCGCCCGAGCAGAGCGATCATTGGAACGACCTGCTGGCCAAGCTGGCCAAGCAGGCCGGACTGCGTGTGCGCACCAGCGGCCGCGCCAGCACCCGCAGCGTCGGCAGCATCAGCCGACGCGACATGGTCGAGGCCCTGGTCGAGTTGGCCGAGCACGACTCGGCGGTCTGGGACCTGCTCGTCGACAAGATCCGGGTCTGGGAGCCGTGATAAGCCGCGGCAGCTTGAGATGCGCCACGGGCCCGAAGCGATACGCTCCGGGCCCGTTTTGCGTGGCAGGACGTACGGCAGACCCGGGAGCCGGTCTCCAGGGCTGTGCCTCCTGGGTTGTTCTCGCCCCCTGTCGCTGGGATTCAGGGCGTGTCAGCGGATGCTGCGAAGGCCATCGGGGTGCTGCGTGTATGTGATGAGTTGCCAGAATCCGGGCGAGTAGATCCGGACACCGTGGGTCTTGCTCTGGACTTTGAGAACGCCGGATTCGTAGATGTGGAACTGATCGTCGTCGCCGAAGCTGAGCCCTGCCGGAGATGTGTCCTCGGGCGTGTGCACAGTGAAAGCCATACCGCGAATTGTGAACGCGGACACCGACACACCCCCGATCCGGCCGGGCAAGCCCTCCCCTTCGTAGGTCGGCAACATCGGACCGGCGGCCGTCGGACGAGCACCATGGACGCGACTTCGGCCCCGGTGCAGGATCCGGGGCCGAAGCGGTAGTGAGGCGAACTTCCTCGACGGGATATCGAGGCCGCGTCGACGTTACCCCTGCCTGACCTGGGGGGGGACTGGTAGCTCTGGCTCGGGTGTCGCGGCCGACGATAGGTGCTTGACATGTCACGGTGCAGTGGCAGGCTGCTGGGTGAGGTCGGGGTCTGAAGCGTTGGAGTTCGGGCACTGGCCGGGGCATCGCAGGTTCGGCCGGGACGCCAGGGCTGGGCCTGCGATGTCGTGTGCGCGGGCATGACACGCGTGAATTGCGGTACCGGGCATCGGGGGCGAGCGTGGCTGTAGTGTCTGCGGCTGTCACGAACATCCATCCCTGCGGTCATCGTGACAGCGCTCGAGGGGCGGACACCCCGAGTCCCGCTCTGCTGGGCGGGTCTGCAGGGTGTCGCCCCCCGGGTGTCTCCCGACGTGAACCATGTTCTCCACGCGGCGACGGGCAGGCCCGCCCGCAACCTCACCCACCGAGGCGGGCCTAACGCTGGCCTGGGCTCGAGCAGTCCTACGACTGCCATTCCGGGGCGTCGACCGGATTGCGGGAGTACCGATGTCCCGTCCAGGCCCGACCCGAGTCCCGCGCGGCGAAGAAGGCATCGTCGTCGTCGAGGTCGGGAGAGTGGGCGAACACTATCCCTCCGCTGTGGAATCGGCGGGCGCGCACGACTGTCCGAGCTTCTCTCTCGGCCCAGTACATCCGATCCGCGGTCCACCACTGCTGCGCGGTCCATCCCCCGACGATCTCGCCGTGCTCATCGATCGGCGGATAGCACATCTGGTAGACGAACCGTGCGGTAGTCGGGTTGCGCTCGTACAGCCATTGGATCCACGCGGGCACCACCGGGTAGAGCGCGTGGGCGGCGCGGGCGGCGAATCCGCTGTGTGCGGTCGGGCTGCCGGGGTCGCGCTGCGCCGCCGCTGTCACTCGGCCGAGGGCGGCGGAATCCATTCGGGCACTGCGCCGCTTCCGATTCCGAGACGTCATAGCAGACGACTATAAGGATGCTGCGATGCCGGAGCGGGAACATCGGCTCGAATGGTCACCCCGGGCACCGACAGGAACCACAGTTCGGCGCCGGTCTGTCGAGTCGGTGCCCGTCCGGTTCAGTCACTGGTCGGGCGGCGGCGCAGCGTCACCAGCGCGACGGTGCGCAGCGTCACCAGCGCGACGGTGCACAGGATCGCCAGCGCCCCCATCGCGGTGATCATCAGCACCTTCTTGAGGGTGGACTCTCCGGTGACGGCGGGAAGGGTGATCGCCAGGATCACCGATCCGACCGCACACATCAAGCAAGCTGGCCTGGAAGACCTGCACCTCTCGACGGCGCAGGAGGCGAGAAAGAACCATCACGGCGACGCTGGGAAACCAGATCCCCGCACCGATCCAGAACAGAGTGGTCATGTAAGTCCCCTGCCTTGTCTGTCGTGCATGTCTGCTGGCGGCGGCTACTTCGGCCGAGACTGGCCGGCCTCTGCCGCCGCGTCACGACCGTTTCCGAGGACCTCCGGGTCTTTGCTTTCCGAGGAATCCTCGGGCGCACCGGCCCGGTGCTGCTTCCACCACGGGGTCTCCTCGGGGCTGTCGCTGCTCGCGGGCTGGGCATCCGCGATCGCGGCACTGCGGGCGAGTCTGGCCACCCGTTCGGCTGATTCGCGGATATGGATGTCGCGGATCGACGCCTCGATTCGTGCGGGGATGATCACCGCGAGCATGACGTACCCGCACACGCAGCACACCAGGCACGCCGGCGCGACAGAGACGACGGCCGTGATCTCGCCGGTGGACAGCTCGGTCGGGCGCCGGGAGATGACCGAGGCATTCCCTCCGACACTGACCAGCGCTGCGGCCACCAGCAGCAGCTGGTAGACCAGGGCCAGCGGCTTGATCCGCTCGTGAGGCATCCGCGCCAGCATGACGTAGGTGTAGGCGATCTGGGCGACACTGAGGCCGACCACCACCGGCCACAACCAGGCCAGGCCCTCGGGAACTCCCGCCAGCCGCGCCAACGTGCTGGTGAAGGAGAACGACGCGATGCTCGCGGCGAGGACCAGCACCGCGGACAGGCCACTGAGCATCCACGGCATGGTGAACAGGACAGGGCGGGGATAACGGTCCATCCGGGCTTCTCCTACTGGGTCGAACACCGGCACACAGACACTGCCCCAACAGAATACGATCACCCACGGACGCGCCCACGGAATCGCGCTGTCCGACAATCATTTTCCGTGTAGGAGCACCGTCGGACTGTGCTTGCTCCGACTGATCTGCGAACGGCAACCCGGGTCGGCGAGGCGTTCAGTGGGTTCGTGGCTTCAGCAGCCGCCGCCACCGGGAACCGCCCGGGCCGCGGCCGGGGCCGGGTCGCCAACGCGACGCGGGCCCGGCACTGCGGCATGTGTCGGTCCACCACGACTACGACACCGCCGAGGTGACATTGGCTGATGTCATGATCGACCACCTCACCCGAGGCGGGAACGTCGCCGAGGTCACCGCCACGATCGCCGAACGCACGGTAGGCGATCTGACCGTAGGATCCGACGCCCACCTCACCGGCCCCGACGCCCTCCCGGTCTCCCTCGCCCCCACCGGCGACCACCCGGCACCGGCCAACGAACCGGTGCCCATCCCCGCCGCGCCACCGCCGGTCGACCTCGACGACAACCCCACCGCGACACCGGCACCCGACGACCCGGGCCCGGCACACTGGTCGTGGCGGCGCTGGCGCAAGTAGCCATCGCAGCGGCCCGTCATCGGGGTGAGGCTCTGGCCGGTTCCAGAAGAACTGCTGGACAATTGCCAATCCACGGGGCCGACTCGACAGACTGGCCAGGCATGGTCGGCGACGGTATCGGTTACCCCGCTGGGGTAGAGCCGCCTGACAGTGTCGATGTCTCCAGTGATGCCGATTCAGACACTCCCCGGCATGGATGTTGCCGATCGGTGGGTGCGGTGATGACGGCCCGCCGGTAGGAGTGTGAACCTCGTGGCGGCCACAATGAGCGGCCGTCTCCACGGACAACGACCCAGAAATGAAGAGGAGTCGTGGTTCGGGTCGCTGTCGGTCGTCGTCGTGTGGTGAGAGTGGCCGGTTGCCCCGACGACGACGCCTTCAAGCCTACAGCTGACCTTTCCAGCAAGCCTTTCTCTGGTTACCGGTCGTCGCCGCGCGAAACCGGTGATCCCCGACCCGGGGGGGTGTGCCGCACCAGGTGGGCTCGGCGCAGGAAGGAGCCCACCTGGTACAGACGTGGAGAAGGGGGACCGGGAGGAGCCAGATTCCCGGTCCCCCGTGTCATTCAACCCGACCGCTCTGGTGTGAAACATCGACCACTCCCCATCTGCGGTGGTGCTCGGGGGCCGGGGATGTGAGTTGCCGCCTTCCTGGACGGCAGCCGCCTACCGCGATCGACCGTCGCCGCCGCGTTCGACACGCGTGGTCAGCAACGCCACGATGCGGGCCTGGGCTGAGGCAATGGCAGCCGACTTGCCACGTATCTCGGCGAACTCGTTGGGCACCTGGTCGAGCTGCCCGCTCACCCGCTACGAATATCGGCCAGAGCAGTCGTAGCGGCCTGACGGAACTCACGGATCTGTGGACCCATCTCGGTCACCTCCTATCAGGCGATGATCGAACTCGGCAGAGCACAGAAGACCATCTTCCTAGCCGGTATCTGCGCAGCCGGGAGTTGCAGCGTGAGATCGAGGAAGGGCTCAACGTGATCGAGTCGTGGAACCGCGCCAATGCCGTCATCTACTACGGCAAGACCGGCGAGATGGCCTCCAACCGCGCCGACGAACAAGAACTCAGCGTGCAGTGCCTGCGGATCGTGCAAGCCTCCCTGGTCTATGTCGACACCCTCATGATCCAAGATCTGCTCGGCGACCCCGATACCGGCGACATCCTGACCACACCGAGGGACAAACGGAATGTGACACCCCCAGTTCTGGGAACGTGTCCTGCCCTACGGTGAGGTCAAGCTGAACATGACCAGCCGCCTCACACTCAGCGGATGAGGCGACTGGACAGCAGATCTCGGTGCTTGTCCACGCCCAGGAGACACGGACATGGCTGCCCGCGGTCGAGCCGCTGTTGAAGCTCGTGCTGTGAACGGTCCCGAGCATTGTCAGATAACACCGTATTATCTGCCGAAACCGGGCGACGTCCCTGGAGAAACACCCCGCTGCGCGGCACCCTTTCCCCGTGTTATCTGACATTTGAGGAGTCGTGGACCGATGACCCCCACCCGACGCCTTATTCCGGTTCCCATTGTCCCGGCCGCGATGCCGACCGTGGTGGCGCTGGCGCAGTACCTGCGATGGCTCGCGGGCCATCGCGGTCGTTCCGGGCGTATCACCTCTGCGGAGACCGTGCGTGCCTACACCGGTGCGCTGCCGGTCGCGTTCGCGGGTATCGCGAACCTCGCCGAGCTCGACGGACCAGGCCGAGACCGGCTGCACCGCAACATCCGCACCGCGTGGGCCCATCGTCCTCCGGCGACGTTCAACGCCAAACGAGCCGCGGTCGCCAGCGCCTTGAACTATTCCCAGGCCCAGGGCTGGGTCGGCGGCGCCGCTGCCGTACTGGACGGACTGCATCGCGAACACAAACCCAAACCCGGCACCAACCGAGTCCGGTCGAGGGACGCGATCGATCGGCTGATCGCCGACAAACGGCGGCCGCTGGAAGACCGGGCCTTGTGGGCGATGCTGTATGCCACCGCAGCGCGCGCCGAGGAAGTCCTGCGCCTGGATCTCACCGACCTGGACCGTCCCAACTGGCGTGCCCGCACCCGCCGTAAGGGCGGCAAGCCGGATGAATTGCTCTACGACATCCGCACCGCACGCTTGCTCGGCCAACTGCTCACCGGACGCAGCGGCGGGCCGGTCTTCCTGTCTCGCCGCACAGCCCCCGACGACGGCACCGTACCCGTGTGTGACATCGACCCGGGCACCCGGCGCCAGCGGATGAGCTACCGCACCGCCGAACGGCACCTGGATACCGCGACCGGCGGGTGGAACTTGCACGACCTGCGTCATTCCCGGCTCACCCACGCCGGGGAGGACGGCGCCACCGACACCGACCTGATGAACCTGTCCGGCCACGAAGACCGCCGCACCCTGCAGCGGTATCTGACACCCAGCAAGGACGGCACCCACCGCCGACTCGACGACATCGACACTCGCAGGGCCATCTGGACACCCGGACCGGACGAGCTCGCTATGCGTATCACCGCCGCCGCACAGCCCCCACCTCCCACGGGGGTGAGGCTCGCATGAGCAACGGTGCAACCAGAGCCTTGACCTGGGCCGTGAAGGAGCTGAAACGCCTCACCAGCATAGAAGCGGCGGCGTTACGAAACATCGGCAAGGACACAGTTCGCTCGATCAGGCGGGATGTCTATGAAAAGGTGCACACCGACCAGGACGGCAGGCGCAAGATCGAGAAAGCGTGGGAACAAGGGCGGGTACACAGGCCACAATCCCAGCCCCCAGAGACCACGCTCGCCATTGCCGAGTTGCGTCCTGGCCGTCACGCCCCCCCGGAAATGACAGCTGGCTACATCATCTCGCTGCCGCGAGCGGTCTGGAAAGAATTCGGAACGGGAGTCGATGCAATAATCAGTACATCGCCCAGCCTGCTGCGGAGGATACACGAGATCACGCGCGAAGGATGGACCATCAGATACGGCCCGGAACACAGTGGGACGCATACCAATACTGAACTGAAACGGATACTCATCGACCCCAGCCGCAAAGGAGATCCGCTGCAAACCGCTGCAGCCATCGCCTACGAGTCCGGGCACACCATAGAACCCTACAAAATTCTCACACCAGGACCACTGGACGACAAAGAGGAGTGGATCCAACACCATCTGGACAAGATTTACAAATCCGAGGCACGCGCACATTGGTCTCTGCAGCAGGCCCAGAGCGAAAGCGCGTCTCGAGGTGGCCCACTCGTCGGTTTAGGGTCCCCCGCTTACGAAAGAAGTATCGAAGAAATATACGATGCCGCCGATGGTAAGATGTCCGACGACGCGATCAGGAAAATTTTTGAATTGATGCCAGATGGGCAAGTTGGCGATTGGCACGATCCATCACCACCCACCTTTGCGGAGCATTACAGGCACTTGCTCGAAAAGATCTGGGAAAAGTACTAGGACGGGGCAAAAAATTGATCGAGATCGTGACGGACTGGTTCCGCTGGGTATGACGGGATTCGCCAGCGAGATATATGCGGTCACCCAGCGGTTGTTGGCGATTCCTGGCCATCTGGGTCCGGGCGCTGTCGCCGACGCCTGCTCCGTGGTGCTGCACGAGGCGAACCAAATGGACGAGTACGGCAACGAATTCGAAGGACAGCCCGAAGGCGGTGCTTTCTCGGTCGTTTCTTTCCGTGTACTGGCCGATCCCTCGGACAGTCCCCGAAGTATGGTGATCCTGGAGATCCGTCAAGAGGTCAAAGCGGCCGAAGTAGAGTTGAGAAGCTACTTCGACTTGTCAACTGACCACATGACTTTCAATCCGAGAATACCGCCCGCCGGAGCCGTATTCTTTTCCGAACAACATGGCAACCGAACACTCGTCCTGCAGTTCTCTCTACACTCAGACCTGCTTCAGACGATCGCGGTACGAGAGAACATGTGACTGTTCACTGGCCAGCCACAGCAGTCCTGTCCGTCCAAGCTCACCGTTGCGGTTCGGGTACTACATCCTCCACGATGACCCCGCGACACGGGTCCTTAATGCACTCCCCTGCCCAGACAAGCGAGGTGTGATCCCTGAACCGTCCTGGATCCGGTGGAGACCCGAGTTCAGGCCACCTCGGCCGAGATGGTCTGTTGATGGTAGATGTGTTCGTATTCGACCGGTGGCC
>NZ_JBSGEZ010000131.1:0-10761 GCF_053603155.1 Nocardia sp. NPDC004260
CCCGAACGAGGGCGGTAGCATCCGCCACGCGCAGCCGCTGGTCAGCACGAACACCACCGCGGTGAACACCGCCCGCTCATCAACGGGGGCGGTGCTACCACCCTGCGGACGCGCAGTGAACTGCGGGAGCAACGGCTCGACCAGGGCCCACAACTCGTCCGGGACGAGACGTTTCGACAACTCATCGACCACGAGTCGAACATCATGCAGCACAGCCGATTCCGGCACAACGTGAACGAATCACAACCACGTAAGACACGGTCTCAGAGGACCAGATCCGCGCTGCACTGTCAAAGCTTGAAGATCCGTTCAGCGTTGCCGCCGAGGAACAGGTCGCAGACTTCGGCATCGAGTTTTAGCTCGTTGAGGTGCTCCAAGCAACGCTCCGCTGAAAGCATTGGCCAGTTGGTACCGAATAGCACGCGTGTGCGGCCCGCGCCGCGCATATAATCGACCAGCGCGGGAGGCAACCGGTGGACCGCATAAGCAGACGTATCGATGTAAAAATTCGGATACTTCGTGGCCAGCGAGATCACTTCTTCGATCCACGGATGTCCGACGTGCCCGCCGACAACGACCAAGTCAGGGAACTCGAGCAGTACCGTGTCGAGGTAGGGAATCGGTCGGCCCGGCTCAGAAGGGCAGAGAGGACCGGTGTGGCCGATCTGGGTGCAGAATGGTATGCCTAGCTCGACACACGCTGTCAGCAACGGATAGTAGCGCCGATCATCCGGGGGCAAGTTCCACAGCCAGGGCACCACGCGTAGTGCGACCATACCGAGATCGGTTACTGCCCGTCGCAATTCCCGAACCGCTTCGACGGGGTAGCGCAGATCCGCAGTCGCCACCCCCACGAATCGGTCCGGATATGCGCGTACATGCGCCGCTGTTTCATCGTTGCTGATCAGCACCCCCTGCGGACCGGCCCATGCGCACAGCAACGCCCGATCCACGCCCGCGGCGTCCATCGCTGCCAGTGTCGTATCGATCGATGGGGCGGTCGCGCCCTGGCGCGTCCAGCGCAAAAGGGTTGCCAGCCAAGGCTGGCTCATAAATAGCGGATTGGGCTGCTGCGCCCAGGCGTCAATGATCTGTGTCATACCCGATGAATCTACTTCACTAGTGTAGCATCTGCAACGTGGAGTCTTCCGAAAGTTTTCGATCCGGCAGTCGACGCTTGTATTTTCACCTGCAGACGGTGGCACAGCGCTTGAGAGGGCTCGCCGACGAACAGTTCCGAATCGCGGGAGGGATCACCACCGCCCAGTCGGCGGCTCTGTCTGTCATAGTGCGCAATCCAGGCTGCGCTCAGCGCCTGGTTGCCGAGCATTTGAACCAGCGAGAGTCGGCGATCACGGCGATGGCGGCACGGCTCGAGGCTGGCGGGTTGATCGAACGCCGGTCGAGCGCGGTGGATGCGAGGGCATGGGAACTGTGGCCCACGCAAGCGGGTATTGATACGATCGCCACTCTGCAGCAGGCACTTTCCGCGATCAATGAGATTCTCGAAGCGGCTGTCGGCCCAGATAACGTGGACGATTTCGCCGACGCTCTACTTCGCCTGGAGCGCGCCCTCGACAGACAGGGGCGATCCACGAAGTGAGCACCTCCGATTCGCTCGCGGTGTATTCGCACCATTACCGGGCATGCGGAAGGACGGACACGAAAGATATTCCGTTCCCGGGACGGCCGTGCGTTCCATCGGGTCGAAGCGAACCACGGACTATCCAAGTAGTGCTTCAAATCGGCCTACCGATCGTCAGGGTTCAGGCTCGCGGTCGTGCGGCGGCGCTTCGACCGTCGCCTCGGTGCCGGTGGTCTGCGAGCAGCTGCTCACGGGGTTCGGGGGTACGGGTCAGCCGGCCGGGGCCGTGTTTCCAGGGGTCGGCGTGCTGCAAACCGGAACATTCCGGTACCAGTGTGCCGAACCACGACACCACGAGATCTGCGCCAGAGCCGAGATCAGGGATGGCAAGGTCGCCAACCGGCGGCCTACGTGGCATCGACGGCACCCGCGACATCCCGCGGTTGGGGGTCGGCGACGGCAGTGAGTGCGCAAAGTTCTGGTTCCAGGTCCTCGCCGAGCTCAAAACCGCGGTATCGCCTAGATTTGAAGCTCCTCTGCGACGGGCTCAGCGAGTCTGTCCGGAAGCGTTACGCAGATCTGCGTCCTGCACCTGTTGCGGACCTCGTTCCGGTATGCCTCGCGTCAGACGGAATCTAGATATACGGGCGAACTCGGAGGAAAGGCGACAGGGAGAGAGCTCAGCGCGCGGTGGAACGGACCCGGCCGCCACTGCAGCATCTCTCGCGCGACTGCGAGTTCCAGATCCGGGAGCGCGTCCAAAAGTTGATCGATGGCGTCCTGCGCGATGAGCAGCGCAATCGCCTGGGCCGGGCAAGCGTGCGGGCCCGTACTGAATGCCAGATGTGACCGGTTATCGGTAAGATCACCGGAACGGATAACGGGATCGTTGTTACATGCGGCCATGCTGATTATCACCGGCTCATGCGCCGGCAACCAGAAATTATCGATCAGGATCGACTGCCGCGGATAGCTGATGCAGTAATTCGCCATCGGCGGGTCGTTGAACAGTACTTCATCCAACGCGTCACGGGTCGACAGACTACCACCGAGAACACCCGCGGCAAATCGCTCATCGGTCAGCATCAACAGCAGCGTGTTTACGATCAGGTTCTGCAGCGGCTCGATACCGGCGCCGTACAACAGCGCCAATTGGTGCACCATTTCTTCGTCATTCAGCTTTACCGGGTGCTCCACCAAGTGGGAAGTGACATCGTCGTCCGGATTCTCACGTTTTGTCCAGGTGAGTTCCAGCAAAGCCTCGCTCAGCATGCGGTTGCCCTCTGCAGCATCGACGGTGTCGAACAGGGCCGCCATCCCGGTAGCCGCACGCCTGCCGATCTCGGGAGAACAGCCGAGGATCGCGTTCAGTGCACCGAAAATAAGAGGTAGCGCATACTGTCCGACTATGTCGCACTGGCCGTCAGCGCAGAAGGAGTTGATCAGCGCGACGGCCATCGTTTCGACTGTGGTGTGCAACCGGTGTAGGTCGATCTTCCCGAGCCCCGCCAATGTCGCCGCCCGGTATCGCGCATGGTCGACTCCCGCGCTGCGAATGGCATTGGGCCGCCACTCCATCATCGGCCGAATCGGGCAGTCAGTGGGAATTCCCCGTTCCCAAACCCGGGGATCAGCGGGAAAACGCTCCGGATCATTCAAGATATTCAAAGCGGCGTAATAGCCGATCACCAGAGTGGCCGGCACCCCCGGTGCCAGCTCCACCGGAACCAGCGAGCCGAAACGGCACCGCATCTCCCGATAGACCCGGTGCGGATCGACCGCGTACTCTTCCGTGTAAAGGGCAACACGCTCACCCACGAAGCCGATTGGCGCCGCATATGGCGGCGATTCACTCTCAATATCCAACGTCTATTGATTCCTGTGAGGTTTTTCAACGGGCGGTACACCCGCTTCGCCGAGCTGAACTTTTGATTACTTCATACCGTACTCAACCAGGCCTACTGCAGCGCTACAACGCGTTAAGCAACAACTGCGGTGCCCGATAAGTATTCCCGCTGCTGCATCACACTCTGAATAGATGGCTCCTTGGCCGGAGCGGGGAGCCCGGTCTGCGGTCTCGCCGACGCCGCAGCGGATTCTGCGGTATGCCGACCGAGAATGCAGTTGCCTCACTGAACGGTAGCGCAGACCGTGCAGCCATGGATGATACGCCGACAGCCTGGGCTCCCGACGTTCCTTGCGTCGAGCGCAACGACCACGCCAGGTCTACCAAAGACTTGATACGCGCCAGAATTCCATCGTTCGTATAGCTACGATCGCCGGATCCACCTTGGGCTCAACGCGAACGGCCTAACCGTCGCCGCCGATCGACCCTGTACAGAACACCGCAAGCACCCCGTCAACGCGGAGACTGTCGCGAGACCAGCGAGCCGCGGCGGGCGGGTCCGCCAGGACAGGACACCGCGTCAGACTCACAAGGCGGCGGCGACTGTTTTAGATAGTCCGCGAATCGGCCATCGACGCTGCGGGGGTGACCCGAACCCGCTGCGTGGTCGACGACACTGTCGACCGGCCTCAACTTCGTAGTCGGTATGTGCTGCATACTGCGTGTGGTCACGCGGAGCTACAATTCCCCAGAGCGGCCAGCTTGGCAATGGGGGAAACCCCCCATCCCATATAGGCGGACGAACTTGCCGCCGCCGCCACAACGAACGCGACGTACGTTGGGCGATCAGGAGCCATTGAGTATCGGGGTAAGTTAGAGAACTTAGCCTGCCGGAGTCTGCGACAGCGTCGGTCGTCGAGCGGCGCAGGACACCTGCTGATGATCAGCGACTGTGCGACCCGAAGCCGTGTACCGAGAATCGGGGCCGATGCCACGCAGTGGAGTACCGGAGGATGTCATCTTCGCCACGGAGGCAACACGGTGCCGAGTAGATGATGCCCGAGTGCTCGATGCTACCTGCGAACAGGTGGCCGGTCACCACGGTGATGCGTTTGGTTGCTGCGTTTTGCGGATTCGGTCCGGTATGCGCGTCGGCGGCCTGGATGCCTCTGGCCCGATGGTTTCTGCGGTGCGGCGGCGGATGGTCTCGCGGTGATGTCCCGCAGGTCGTTACGGATGATGACCGCTCATGGACGTAGTCGCCAGGGTGGGGCGCAGATCGTGCAGGCCCTGCAAGTGAATACCGTGCGTGGTGCACGAGGCGATGCATGGAAGCTGTGACGATCACTCTCTCGCGGGTCTCACGCGTGGAAGTGTCGAGGCCCACTGTCCAGACCGGGTGTGCGGTTGAACAGGTGTAGTGATTGATGGCCCGGCCCCAAGGGTTTCCATGCGGGCTAATTGGCCCGCCGAGGCGCAGACGGCGTGGGGTTCGCCTTCGTGGGCTTGGGTGCGGTCGGCGCCTTCGGCTTATGCGCAGCCGTGTTCGGTGGGTGCGCAAGTGTCGGTTGGGACGGTGGTGGTACCGGCTTGCGCTCGGCCGTCTTGTTGACTGTGGGCGCCGTCGGAGCATGTCTGGCCGATGTGCTTGTCGGCTTACTGGCCGGTGTCGTCGTCCTGGTGCTGGTCGGTGTCGTCGTCCTACCGATAGACGTGGTGGTCGCAGGGAGGGTCGATGTTGTGGTGGGGACTGTTTGTGTTGTCGTCGGGGCGGTGGTGGTGGTGATCGGATCCTGGCTGGGGTTCTCGCTGGGCTGAGCCTGGCTCGTGCCCAAGGGAGGGTCGACCTGCACCGAAATATTCGCGCTGATAGAGGGGCCGGGCATCGGGTCGGAGGTCGGGATATCGGCGGCCGGCGCGGCCGGATCGCTCGCGGTGGGCTCGGCCGACTCACTGGTGGTCGTGTCGGCCCCCGGAGCTGCCTCGTTTCCGAGGGTCCCCACCGCCGTAGCGCCGTTCGGAACGGGTACATCATTCGGGGTCTCCAAGACGTCGGCAACGTCGCTGATCGCCCCGATCCGGGTGGTCGGATCCGCCCCGCTCGATGTCTCGGAAATGTCCGACGCCAATGCATCGCCGGCCTTTTCGTTTCGCCCCGAATCCGGGGCTACCACGACCCCGACGACGAGTGCGATCAGTGCGGCGGCCGCTGCCGCGGCGTAGGGCAAATGCCGGTGCGCACCGCGGGCCGCCGGATGTGGCACTCGTCGGCGGAGGTTGGGGAATCCGGTGGACCGCAGTCCCGAGTCCGACGACCCGGTCCTATCCTCGGATACATCGTCGCCGAAGTCATCGACACTAGGTACGTCGCGAGGACTGGCATAGACAGGATCATGAGCGCCTACCAGCGCCTTCGCGCTGCATTCAGCGGTCCCGCTGTCACATGTGCCGATAAAGTCTGTTGCATCGATGTCGGGCGTGCGGGCAGGTCCGGTGGCGCTGGAATTGTTTCGGTCGCGTTCGTTATTATCGAGTGATTGCATCATGGATTTTTCTTTGCAAAACGAATTCCGTCGGTCGGGATATCCGTATTCTGGTCAGCCGAGTGCCGTCGGGGAATCGGCGTGCGGGATGCTCAGCCGCGAACTGCCGGAGCCGTCCGCCCGGGAACACTCAGATATCCGAGTCGACGCCCCACACAATGGCATAACCGCCGGTGTTCGAATCCAGCCAGGCAGGCTGGCTATCCACGCCTTGAGTCTCGGCCGGCGAAGTCCGCACACCCGAGACAAAATCCAATACGGACAGCCACTGATCATTCGTGACTTGCCGCGCGCCGCGTCTTCACCGGAACCCGCCGCTGATGTCCGTGCAGCTGCTTACTGCCGTCATCAGCGGCGGGATCCCGGGTCTCAGCAGTTGACCATCATAGCGTCGTACGTGTTTTTTAGGGGGACGAAGCCCTGCGACCACGCTGGCAGTGTCGGACTCCAGTCAAAGCTGTTCTTGTCCCAGGTGGGGCCGTTCCTGTAGGGATTGTAGTTGCCCAACTTAATGCTGTTGCCGTGTGTGTAGTAATAATCTGCCTTGTCCGAGAAGCCGTTATTTCCCATGTTGGAGAACCAGCAACTAGTAGCTACCCACATGTTGTTGGTTGCGAAATCTGCGACGCAGGCCCGACCCTCCGGGCAAGGTGCATTCCACACAACATAGCCAGTAGCGGAGGCTTCGCCCGGTGTGAACAGCACTGCCATTGCCGCCATGGCAGCTGCTGACGCTAGGACCGACAGTCTTTTCCTCATCATCGCTTGTTCCTGTACTGAGTCTGGATATTTGTATTGGCGGTGATTTCCGCTGCGCAAGAGCATCCCACGAGCTTGAATAGCTGTCAACGGAACGCCGACGGCGATTACCGATATTGCGTTTGACCGCCTACTAAGTAAGTTGATGGTTAATTCTTTAGGTATACCGAATTCGGGTATGCCGGATTTAGGTATACCGGCGCCTGGGCCTCAGCCGACGTCGCCGAGCTGGTAGCGATCGTCTTTTGAGGGCGACAACTTCAGCATGGTCCACGAGGCAGTCCATCGCGGCTGCAGTGGACCGATCCCGGCTCGATGGACACGGGGGATCGGTGTCGCCCGTTAGTCGCGCATTCGGTGCTGAGTTCGGCGCGGCGTTATTTCATCGAAGAGTACTGCGCAGGCGGTGGCGTTCGTTCGGGGTGAGGGACGGCCCGGTGGCCGAAGTGACACGCGATACCGGCGTACATGAGACGACGCCGAGAGGATGGGTGAAGAGGCGAAGGAGTCCAGGGCCGGGGATGCCCGCGCCGATGAGCCGCTGACCGAAACAGAGCAGGCCGAGTTGGCGCGGTTGCGAGCGGAGAACCCGGAGCTGAGGATGCAGCTCATGTTCGCAGAGGAAGTTGCGATCCGATTCGCGAAAGATCGCCGATCGCGAACAGGTTTGGAATCGAGAGTTGACGTGCGAGCTCACCAGTAAGTGTCGACCCACGAACCATGACTTCGTCAGGCGATCGACTCGATTCGAACGGCCGCCAAGGCTTTGTTTGGTAATCCGAGAACGTGCGGGTCGACGATGTTGTGGAGTTGCTGGTCGGTTCGGGAGGCGATCCAGGTCGTGGCGATGTCGTAGCCGGTGTCGAATAGTTCTCCGGTTGATCGGGCTGGGGCCGTGAGCACCGCGCCGCAGGGCTGGTGGGCGAAGATGGTCGCTTCGCGAAGGTCCGCCTCGTAGAACGGCGCGGCCGATTCCGGATTATGGGCAGTGACGGAGGCAAGAGGGGGAAGATCAGTCCGCCGCGGCGGGACGGGGGGAAAGATGTCGTGGGGGACGCGGTACTGGCAGCCGCCGTCGAAGAGTCCTCAGGCCCCGCGGCCGCGGGCAGAGTCCATGGTATGCGGGTGGTTGCGACGAGTGCGTCAGCGCCGGGCAGGTCGGACAGGCCCGGTTTCGGCAGGTCTCGTGGTAGCAGTAGTGTGCCGTGTTTGGCAAGTAGACGGGTATGAGCAGTGACGACGCCGACTGGTACGGCTGTTCGGTTGGTTTCGGATCGAGGGCGAAGTCGGCGAAGGTGCGGTCACCGACAATGACGTGGGCGAGTCCGCGAATCCGTGCCTCGGGGTACAGGGCACGTCGGGTCATCAGGGTGCGAAAGCTTCTGCCGACCAGGACATTCTGTTCAGAATGATAAAGCGTGATTTGTCGTGCCTGGTCTCGAGTCATGCCCAGCGCTATCGCTGCGGCCGCGAGCGCGCCACCAGACGCCCACGACGACCGGTTGCAACGCGCGGGCAGGTCGCCAGCTGATCTACGACAATGGCCCGCCGGCGACCAACCAGTACACGCTGCTGGATGAACTGGCCGCGCGCCCAGGTGGCTCTGATGCGTGCTGACCCGCACAGCCGAGCCCTCCGCGACATCGTTTTCGACCTCGTGCACACCACAACCGTCACCCCCTACATGGCCAAGCAGATCTCCGGCTACTGGCAGGGATGTGGCGACAACCCGGCCATCGAGGTTGGGGCACCGACAGGCAGGAACTATCACCGACAACGAGCTCGTGGGGGTTGCTGATCAGGCGGGGTTGGCCCGTCGGTCTATCAACGGACTGTGGCCCCGCCAGCCCCCGCCTGACGACACATGACGACTGGACGAGGTCTTCCATCACACTCGTGCGTACCACCCAGTTGCCGGGCGGGTGCCACGTCATCGGAGTTGTCTGGCGACCGCGCGCTGACGGCGGCGGTGACAACGCTGCGAACCGGGTGTCATGCGTGACCGGCCGCACGAATCGCGGTGGTGGCCAGGCGGAAAGGGTGACCACTGCCGGGGTTGAACAACATGTCGGTGCCGTCGGGGATGATTTCAGACAGCCGGGAGCCGAGGACGGGTATCCAGCGTGACGACGCCAGTCGTTGTTTGTGGATTTCGGCGGTAACGACGACCACGCAGGGAATGCCGTCGGGTGAGGCGGCCGTGCGTGGCTGGTCGTGCTCGTCGCAGGCGATCTCGACGACGGTGTGCAGCAGGGCGGGGATGATCTGATCGCCACAGTCTTCATCGGCGGTGACGAGACGTAGAAGAGCGTCGAGGGGGTCGCTGGGGGTGTCCGGGGTTTGGGGCCGGTAGGCGGGATTCGGCCGGAAGGGTCCGAGTGTTCCGTCCTCCTCGAGTCGCCAGCCGCCGACCATCATCTCCACCGGCGGTGGCTCCTGGTCGGGGGCACCGCGCCAAGTCGGGTCGAAGAGCACGAACCAGTCGCCTCGGCGGACTGCTGAGGACGGGTCCATCAGCTACTTCCCCTTTCCTGTTTCGGTTGTGACGAGCTCTCCGGCGGTGTCGGATTGTTCCCAGGCGCCGGATAGGTTTCGAACAACTTGCCGTCAGAACCGGGGGGGGGGGGGGCGCTCCACCGCCAGCCAGGTGGGCATTCTGTCGCCATCCGGCGTCGGTGTGTAGACGAAATCGGTGGGGGCATGAATGTTTCCGGTCACCGTACCGGTCGAGTGGAGGTGGGCCGCGGCCATGCGGGCGGTGGAGGCATTGGGCGCTCCGCTCGAGCACATGATGAGCACCTGCTCGCCTGCCGGGTTGCGTCTGATGGCACGCGCGGAATTTTTGACCGCCGCGAGCATTCGCCCGAACTCCGATCCGTTCAACTTCACATCGACCCATTTCGGGAACAGTGTGCTACCGGTGTTGATGCTGATCTTGGCGTGGTCGGGGGCAGCATGGGCCATGAAGTAATTGGGTGGTCGGCCCGATCTGCGGACGGCATCGGCCCACGGTGCATCTTCTGGTGGTGAGTCTTGCCATTGCTCGTCCGGACCGACCGGCTGAGTAGGGATGACCTCCGTGTCGGCCTGTCTCGTCTCCTGCCTCGCCCACGGCTGGAACTCCTCGCGAATTCGTTCCTCGTCTGGGGTGAAGACGGCTCCGATGCGTTCGCCGTTAGCGTCTTTCAGGGGCATGCTCCACACCTGCCGGGGCCGGAACGTTACCGGCTCACCTCCGCGGGTGGTGCCCGTCAACCACTTCACCCGATCGCGCCCTTCACGGTCTCCGCGAGCGTGCGCGCGGGCTGAATCTTGTAATGCCTCCCCGAAACCTCGGGTCATATCAGCCCGACCCTGCCCCACACGGCGGACCGAGCCTTGGATTAGATCACGCAAACCGCGAAAGGCTGCATCCACCGTTCCGGCCACGCTGTTCTTTCCTTCGCATGCATGGGGTATTGCTGCATGCCATGAAGCGACGGCTACCGCCTGCAGTTATCGCCTGGCATCTGAAAGTCTGGTCGCTCGTCGGCACATGCATGCCACAGGCATCTTCCCGGCAGCGGGAGGGATTGAGGCGGATGGCCGTGACAGCGTTATTCCGGACCCATCTGTCCAGGGGTATAGCGCCGAGTCGGATCTAGCCACTTGGCCACCGCTTCCCAATCTGCGAGTGTCAATCGTTCAGCGATATGGTTGTCCAGTTCGACGCCTTCTCCGAAGATGCGGCGGTAGCGAGTAGTTTTCGAAGTCATTATCAACTCCATATTTGCATAGCGGCTGTCTTTTTGGCCTTGCTCTACGTATCCATCTGGCGACGTGGGCCAATGGGCTGGTTACGTCTGACCTCGTCGACCAGCGTCATTGCCGCCCCTGACACGTTTCCAACCGGCACCCAGAGTCCAGGGGGGGAGTTCGATGTTCCCCATACCTGGTCAGTACCCGATTTCGTGGACGACGGCCTCAGCGCGTGCGTGCAGGACCTCCTGCAGAACCATCCGGGACATCGCCATGTTCGACAGGTGCCC
>NZ_JBSGEZ010000132.1:0-10524 GCF_053603155.1 Nocardia sp. NPDC004260
TGCGGCAGTTCACTCCTGCGGTGCTCTCGGCGGTGCGGTTCGCCGGCGGCACCGCGGCCACGGAGCTACTGCTCGCGGTGGACATGCTGCGCGAGTTGAACGCGACCGGCCGCCGCAAGGTATTCGACGAAGCGCCGGCCGGGTTCGTCCCGACCAAGTGGCGCGGCTACCTCGAGGAGGCCCGGAAATCGGGCAGCGCCACCGCATATCGGCACTACTGGGAGTTGTGCGTGCTGCTGGGGCTGCGGGACGGTTTGCGCAGCGGGGACGTGTACGTGCCGGGCTCGCGCCGCTACGCGGACCCGGCCGCCTATCTGCTCACCGCCGGGCAATGGACGCCGCAGCGGGCCGAGTTCTGCCGCCTGGTCGGCAAACCCGCCGATCCCGGCGAAGCCCTGGCCGCGGTGATTGATGAGCTGCACGAGGCAGTCGGCGAGCTGGGGGAGGTGATATCCGATGGTGACGGGCCGGTGCGTGTGGACGAGACCGGGGATCTGGTGATCTCGCCGCTGACCGCCGAAGACGTTCCCGCTGAGGCGGTTTCGCTCAAGGCCGAGCTGACCGAGATGGCGAGCTGGGGGAGGTGATATCCGATGGTGACGGGCCGGTGCGTGTGGACGAGACCGGGGATCTGGTGATCTCGCCGCTGACCGCCGAAGACGTTCCCGCTGAGGCGGTTTCGCTCAAGGCCGAGCTGACCGAGATGCTGCCGTTCGCGCCGATCGTGTCGCTGCTGATCGAGTTGGACAAACGCACCGGCTACTTGGACTGCTTCACCCACGCCTCGGGCAAACAGACCCGCACCCCGGAGCTGAAACGCAATCTCATCGCGGTGCTGCTGGCCCACTCGACGAACCTGGGGTTGACCCGGATGGCGGAGGCCTGCGGCATCTCCTACGACATCCTCGCGTGGACAGCGGAATGGTATGTACGGGAAGGGACCCTGCGCGCGGCCAACCTCGCGATCATCGACTACCACCAGCGGCTTCCGCTGACCACAGTGTTCGGTGCGGGCACACTGTCCTCGAGCGACGGGCAGCGGTTCCCGGTGCGCGGCAAGTCGACCTCGGCGCGGGGGATGGTCATCCACGGCGGCCGGGTGCTGTCGACCTACACCCACGTCACCGATCAACACGCCACCTACGGCACGAAGATCATCGTCGCCACCAAACGCGAAGCACACTACGTGCTGGACGAAATCCTCGGCAACGCCACGGATCTGCCGATCACCGAACACGCAACCGACACCCACGGCGTGACCCTGGTCAACTTCGGGCTGTTCGACCTGCTCGGCATGCAGCTCTCGCCCCGGATCCGGGACCTGGGAAAGATCACCCTGTACCGGCCCGGCACCCGCCGGGACGCCGAAGCCCGGTTCCCGCACGCCGGACCGTTGATGACGCGGCGGGCCAATCTCGAGCTGATCGACGAGCACTGGGACGACCTGCTCCGGTTGGCCGGGTCGCTGAAGTTCGGACACGCCACCGCGTCACTGCTGGTCGGCAAACTGTCCGCGTCCGGGCGGCAGAACACCCTCGCCACCGCACTCAAGGAGTACGGGGCCCTGCGCCGCACCATCTACGTATTAGTTACGTGGAATCTGACCGTGGGGCAGAGGTCATCTCCCCACGGCAGCAGCCACGAACTAGGGAGATGGGATTGGGCAACGGCACTGTGGTGCTGGACAAGTGGCCGGTCTTCGGGCGGCACGATCGAGCGGCCGAATGGTTGCAGGTGTGGACTGATCTCGGGCGAGCACCCCGCACGATCGACGCCTACGCCCGCGGATTGGCCGAATACCTGCTCATGTGCGATCGGGCAGGGGTCGATCCGGTCGCCGCGAACCGGGCGCATATCGCCGCGTATGTGCGTGAGCTTACCGAGCGGCCGAGTCATCGCGGCGTGAACATCGTGTCGATCGACTCGGGATCCGGGCTGGCCAATGCCACGATTCAGCAGCGGATCGTTCCCGTTCGGCTGTTCTACGACTTCCTGATGGAGGAGGGACTGCGGGAGTCCAATCCCGTTGGGAGAGGCCATTATACCCCGCGCGGCCGACGCGGTGGACATCAGCGTGGCCTGGTTCCGCGAATGACGAAGCTGCCGTGGATTCCGACCGAGCAGCAGTGGTTGACGCTGCTGGAGGTCGCCGCCGGGGAGCCGATCCGCAATCGGGTGATGCTCGCCCTGGCCTATGACGCGGCGCTGCGGCGTGAGGAGCTGTGCTCGCTGCGCACCGACGATCTCGACCCGGGGCGGCGGACGCTGCGGGTGCGGGCGGAAACGACGAAGAACCGGCTGGAGCGGGTGGTGCCGTATTCGGCACCGACCGGTGTGCTGCTGTCGGGATATCTCGCACACCGGGCGACGATCAGCCGGGCCCGCGGCCCGCTGTTCCTGTCCGAATCCCGCCGCAATCGCGCACAACCGCTGACGCTGTGGACGTGGTCGAAGGTCATCCGCAGACTCGCGCTCGACGCCGATCTGCCGCGGTTCTCGACGCACACGACTCGGCATCTGTGCTTGACCGATCTGGCCGGGATGGGCTGGGAACTGCACGCTATCGCCACTTTTGCTGGTCATCGCAGCACCGAGTCGACACTCACCTACATCCATCTGTCCGGCCGCGACCTCGCCGACAAGCTCAACAAGGGCATGGATCAGATCCACGGCTGGCGTGTGCAGATGCTCACCCGCCTGGGCCAGCCGTCTATGGAAGCGGCGGCGCGGTGAGCCCGCGATCTTCAGCGGCTGCCAACAGGCCGGCCGCAACACGAACCTGGACATGGCCTGTCGATACCGTCTGCTACGACCGTCGTCCCGACCTCAGCCCCGCCGAGCGCGCCGCGCTGGTCCAGCTGGGCACGAACGTGCGCCGCCGCCGCGGCTACGACCCTGACGCACCCCAATGGCACGTAATCACGCGGTTGCTGCGGCCTCTCGACGACGCTCGCGCCGCGATGTGGTGCCCGGATTCCCGGTATTACCAGCGCGCGATCACCGATGCCATCGGGCTGATCCTGATACGCAGCGCCGAGAACGGCATGGCGTTCTGGGGATGGTCGGAGCAGGACTGGGTGCGGCTGATCGGTACCGGCGCAAGGGATTTCGAGCGATCCTGGCCTGGCTGGGTCGACGGCACCATCCGCCCCTACCTCACCGCCTACGCCTACCTGCTGACCGGATTCACCAGCTTCCACCTCCTCGGCCGCGCCGACAAGCAGCCGCTGGCATGGCGCACTTTCGGTAAGGACACCGTGCAGGACGTTGTGGGGCGGCTCGCCGAGATCCTCAACATGTGGGGATACCGCGTCGGCTCACCACACGACGATCGGTTCAGCGCTGTGGTCTGCCTTGCGCTGCTGCTCAACCGGAGCCCACGACTGGAAGACCTCACCACCGAAGCGTTCGAGCAGCTCCTGACCCACCCGGCTTTGGCCCGCTGGCAGATCGGCACGCTGCACGGCATCCAGCGCGCAGTGGCCGCACTGGGGCATTGCGCACCTCCGTCGATGGCCAAACACGGGTCGATGCCGATGATCGAGGGCACGCACCAGCAGTGGGCGGACTGGATCGAACGCTGGTACGCGACATCCACTCTCACCCCGAAGGTTCGCGGCATCTTCCGCGGGGCCATGGCCAAGGCAGGACGTTGGCTCGCCGACGAGCACCCCGAGATCGTCGAGCCCGGCCAGTGGACGCGCCAGACCTGCGCGGCCTGGGTCGCGTCCGTGGACCGCATGCTCGTCGGCGACTACATCCAGCGCACGTTCGGGCTCTCCAAACAGTCCGGCAAACCGCTGAGTCCACGTACCAAAGCGGTCTATCTCACCGCGACCAGGACCGTCTTCCGGGACCTGCAGGAATGGGAGTGGATACCGCGCCGGTTCGATCCGACCTCGGCACTGGCGACTCCGCGCAGCGTTTTGTCGGTGATCGGCCCGAATCCGCGCGTGATCGCCGATGATGTGTGGGCGAAACTGTTGTGGGCAGGTCTCAACGTCGAGCCCGACGATCTCCCGGCGGTCACGAATCGCCCCTGCTATCCGATCGAACTCGTCCGCGCGATCACCCTGACCTGGCTGTTCGCTGGCCAGCGCAGCGATGAGATCGCCCGGCTACGGGTCGGCTGCATCCGCTGGCAGCACGATGGGATGCCGATACCCGGTGACACCGACGAGGTCCTTGCGCGAGATGCCGTGTGTCTGTTGAACATTCCGACGCACAAAACCGGCACTGCCTTCACCAAGCCGGTCGATCCGCTGCTCGGACAAGCGATCGAGGCATGGGAGGCCGTCCGGCCCGAGCAGCCGAAGATGCTGGACCGCAAGACCGGCGAGCACGCCGATTTCCTGTTCGCCTTCCGCGCCCGTCACGTGGGCAAGGCCTACATCAACACGGCGATCATCCCGGCGCTCTGCCGCAAGGCAGGCGTGCCGACCGCCGATGTTCGCGGCAATATCACCAGCCACCGGGCTCGATCCACCATCGCGACACAGCTCTACAACGCCAAGGAGCCGATGACGCTGTTCGAGCTGCAAGCCTGGCTCGGCCATTCATCTCCGGCATCGACTCAGCACTACGCCAAGATCACCCCGAACATCCTGGCCAGGGCCTATGACGACGCCGGCTATTTTGCCCGCAACGTCCGCACGATCGAGGTCCTCGTCGACCGCGACGCCGTCACTTCCGGCGAGGCCGCCAGCGGCGAGCCATGGCAGTACTACGACCTGGGACACGGCTACTGCACCTACAGCTTCTTCGAGCAGTGCCCACACCGAATGGCTTGCGCCCGTTGCGACTTCTACACCCCGAAGAACTCCAGCAAGGGTCAACTGCTGGAGGCCAAGGAGAACCTGCAACGGATGCTGGCCAGCGTCCCGCTCACCGACGACGAACGCGCCGCCGTCGACGACGGACAGACCGCGCTCGACCACCTTCTCGAGCGACTGGTCGACGTTCCCACACCAACCGGCGCGACGCCGCGGGAAATCGGCGCGCCGACGACCGTCACCCTACTGCCGATCGTCTCGGTGAACACGGGCAAATCGGCATGAACTTGACATTTCAGATTCCACAGAACCGCCCGCTACCTGTCTGATCCGGACTATCGGCGCAAGATCTCCCGCCAGCTCAACAAGGGCGAATCCCTGCACGCGCTGCGCCGCGACCTGCTCTACGCGCACGAGGGCACGATCCGCGCCCGCCAGCTCGACGACCAAACCGAGCAAGCCTGGTGCCTCACTCTTGCCACCAACGCGGTCATCGCCTGGACCACCGAGTATTACGGGCTCGCCGTGGACCAGATGCGCCGGGCCGGACGCCGGATCGACGACGATGTACTGGCACATATCAGCCCGGCGCACAGCGAGAACATCAATTTCTTCGGCGCCATCGAGGTCGACATCGATGCCGAGCTTGCCCAGCTTGGGCCTACCGGCTACCGGCCGTTGCGGGTCCGCGACACCCTATTCTGACCCCGACCCCAGTGCTCCGATTCCTACGATATGAGGATGGGCCTCGATGCTGAATACCAGGCAATTCCTTACGAACCGCTGTTGGCACGTGCGATGTGGGATCGCGAGGCCGCCGAGGAGGCAATCCAGTTCTTCGGCAGCTTGGCCACCGAGGATGTCGCGAATTCGCCGTATTGGGATGATCCGATCTGGCTGGAGCTGGCCCCGGTCGCTCGTCGGATCGTGAGGGAGCGGCCCGGCATCCTGGACCGGACCTTCTCCACGCGGGCGTGGGACGCCGTGTACTGGTTGCTTGCGCCCAACCGCCGGAAGCAGGAAGGACGGAATCCGAGCGGGTTGGCCGAGATCGTGGTGTTCGGAGCGGAGCCTTTTGTTTCGGGTGCGACTGCGGTACAGGGGAGTCCGCTCCGGTTTGTTCGACCGGCCACAGCGCGCACCGCGGCTGTCTATGTGGAGAACATGCGAGAGATCGCTCCACGATTGTTCGACGCCGATGCCATGGAAGCGGCCGGTGTCTACAAGGCACCGTGGGACCTCGACTGCCTCATCGAGTTGCTGGCCGAGTACGCCACTCTCTATCAGGCTGCTGCTGATCTGGACGAATGCGTACTCGTCAGGCATGGCTGAACCGGCACGGGCCCCCGAATCAGAGCACGAGCCCGAACACACGCTATTGCCGAATATCGTCGTTCGACAGCGTTGCCCAAGCGATCTCTTTACCCCGGATAGCGGCCTGTTATCCCGGGGTAAAATGGGATCCGGCCTGCGGCGATCCCACCGCGACGGCGACGCGAAGCACCCCCGTTATCCGGGGCAAGCACGGAGAGGTGGGCCGATGGCGGCGACCGTGACCCGGATCCACACCGCCGCACCCCGCACCCTGCGCGGATCCGCCGAGGCGTTCCTGGACACCCTCAAGCCCGGCAACACCCGCCGCGCGTACAGCATCGCGGTCGTCAAGACCGTCGACCAGCTCGACGGCCGCAGTCCCGGCCCCAGTCGGACCTTGGGCTCGGTCTCCGACGACGAGATCGGCGCGGCCCTGGAATCCCTCTGGGGTCAAGCGGCGGTCAATACCTGGAACGCGCGCCGCGCCGCGGTCACGAAGTGGCTGTCCTGGTGCCGCGAGCAAGGCTGGGACGCCCCGAAGGTCCCGGCATCGGCCGCCCGATCGACCCCGCCGGACTCGGAGACACCGGTCCGATCGCGGACCGCGATCGACCGGCTCATCTCCCGCCGCGAGGTCCATCTGCGGGAGAAGACGCTCTGGCGGATGCTGTATGAAACCTGCGCTCGCGCAGAGGAACTGCTCCAGCTCAACATCGAAGACCTCGACCTGGCAAGCCGGTGCGCCCGGGTCAAGTCCAAGGGCGCCAAACCCCGCACCCGCCGCCGCGGTGCCGCCCACCACGAACACGTCCTGGAAACCGTGTACTGGGACGCCGGCACCGCCCGGCTCCTTCCCCGGCTGATCCGTGGCCGGACTCGTGGACCGGTGTTCGTGACCCACCGCCGTCCCGGACCCGGGAAGTACCTCGCCGACCGCGACCTGTGCCCTGACACAGGCCTCGCGCGCCTGTCCTACGACCAAGCCCGCGACCTACTCGACGCCGCCACCGGTGAGCCCGGCACCGGCTGGGACCTCCACGAACTCCGGCACTCCGGGCTCACCCACCTCGGCGAATCCGGCGCAAGCTTGCTCGAGCTGATGGCCAAGTCACGGCACCGCAAGGCCGAGAATCTACGCCGCTACTTCAAACCCTCACCCCAGGCCATGCGCGAACTGACCAGCCTCATCGGCCCCGCCGCTTCCCGCACCCACTGACCAGCAGCTACGCCATATCCGCCCGAAATTCGGCCGATACTACGGCGACCCCGATTCTTACCGGCACCCCTAATTAGGCGAGCCTCACCAGTCCCGACCCCCGATCGCCCTCGCCCAACCTAGGTGGACCTGCGCGCGGGGGAGGCCCCGGACGCGGAACCACGCGGCGTTGACCACAGCCGTATAGCGGAGAGCGAGTGGTAGCGCGATCCGTTCCGCCGCCGCGACTGGCGCGATCTCGGTGTAGCCGGCGAGCACCAGGTTCCCAGCCTGAAGCGGATCGCCGCCTTCGGCTTCCGCGATGCTGAGCGCGGACTGGGCGATATCCAGCAGCCGGATGTTGTGCTCCGCCGTTTCGAGGTCGAAGATCGTGGTTATCCGGTCGTCGGCCACGTGGACATTGCCCAGGTGAAGGTCGCCGTGGATGTTGGCGGTGGGAAGGCCTGTCGTGAATAGCCCCGAGGTGCCCGCCAACAGACCGTCGAATTCGACGCGGTCGTCGGGCGCAAGGTTGTCGAGTTCCTCGGACAGGACTTCTGGATGCAAGGCGTCGTGGTGGTCCAGCGTGAGATTAGCAGTGGCATGGTGGAATTGCGCCAAAGTCCGCCCGAAGTCTTTGGCCAGGGCGTCGGACATGTCGCATGTGGAGGTTCCTGCCACGTACTCGTCGATGGTGAACGCGAGGTCTCCCTCATCGCCCACGACGTGGCCCGTGATCAGACGCAACGGAAGCGGAGTGTGTAGCCCATGAGCCCGCAGGGCCCGGCGGAGTTCGATCTCCCGTGCCACGCCCGCCCGGGTTTGGTTGCGGAGCACGCGTAGCGCGAGCCGCGTCTTGTCGGCGAGTACCACCCGGAAAACGTCGTTGGCGAAACCTGTTCCCATCCGGTCGATTGACATAACGGGTACATCGCTGAACTGGGCTATCATCCGTCGCAGCATTGCGTCTAAAGGTTCGGTCGAAGGCTGCACTGTGGGCGCTGCGGTCACTCCTGTACCTCTGTTCTTGCAGACACCGATCCGGTGTGTGTGGTAGGGATGGGAGCCGGGGTGACGGCCCGTAGTGGTAGCCCTTCGAGGGCCTCGATGACACTTGCCGCCCCCGGTTCCTCGGGATCGGTTGACCGACAACAGAGGGATGCCGCCGGTAGCGCCGGTGAGTGACCATTCGGGGACCGGTCCCATGCCCGTCACGTTCCTGCCGGGGTCTCGGTGGAAGTGAAGGTGATGGGATTGGTGCTGGAAGAAGCGGCGTTTTTCGTCGGGATCGACTGGGCCACACGCGAGCACGCGGTGTGCGTGCTCGACACGGCAGGCAAGAAGGTCGCGGCGTTCATGATCGCCCACACCGCGGCCGGGTTCGCGAAGCTCGCCGCGCGCCTGGCTGGTCTGGGGGCCGACCCCGCCGGGGTGCCGATCGCGATCGAACGCCCCGATGGCCGCTTGGTCGATGCCCTGCTGGAGGCGGGGCATCCGGTGGTGCCGGTCAAACCGAACGCGATCAAAACCTGGCGCGAAGGCGAAGTTGTCTCCGGAGCCAAGTCCGATGCCGGAGACGCCCTGGTGATCGCGGAATACCTGCGGCTCAAAGCCGCTCGCTTGCGTCCGGCGATACCGTTCAGCGACGACACCAAGGCGTTGCGCACCGTCTCGCGCACCCGCACCGACCTCGTTGACGCGCGGGTGGCTGCCGGCAACCAGCTCGCGGCTCTGCTGGACGCGCATTGGCCCGGCGCGAAGGAAATCGTCGCCGACGTGACCAGCCCGATCAGCCTGGCGTTTCTGACTCGCCACCCGACCCCGGCCGCCGCCACGACCTTGGGGCTCAAGCGGATGACGGCGTTCTGCGCCAAACACGGCTACTGCGGGCGCCGCAGCCCCCAAGCCCTGCTGGAGCGGCTGCGCTCGGCACCGGCCGGGTCCACCGGTCCCGCGCTCACCGAAGCCCTGCGTGACGCGGTTCTGGCCCACGTCACCGTGCTGACCGCGCTGGGCACCGCGATCAAGGACCTGGACCGGTCGATCGCTGCGCATCTGGCCGAACACCCCGACGGAGAGATCTTCGCCTCGTTCCCGCGCGCCGGGACCGTGAACGCCGCCCAGATCCTCGCCGAATGGGGCGACGCCCGAGCCGCGTTCGCCAGCCCAGAAGCCGTCTCCGCGCTCGCCGGTTTGGTGCCGGTGACCAAAGCCTCCGGCAAACACCGCGCCGTGGTGTTCCGATGGGCCTGCAACAAGCGCCTGCGAGTGGCGATCACCACCTTCGCCGACAACTCCCGCCACGCGAGTCCCTGGGCCGCCCAGGTCTACCGCCGCGCTCGCGCTTCGGGCAAGGACCACCCCCACGCCATCCGCGTCCTGGCCCGCGCCTGGGTCCGCGTCATCTGGGCATGCTGGCAGAACCGAACACCCTACGACCCGGCCCTCCACCACGCGGCGCAACCACACCTGAACACCGCCACAGCGGCCTGATTCAACACATGAGGTTGACACAGAGGGTGTCATCGGTGGAGACCCTTCAGTCGGCGGGCCGGTAGGTCGGCATTCGACAACTGTAATGAACCGTCCTGGGTTGGTTGGAGACTCCCGTTTTTGCAAGGGAGACTGCATTCTTGGGTGCACCACGGAAGTTCGACGAGGAGACCCGTGCTCGGGCGGTTCGGATGTATGAGGACCGGATCCGCGAGCACCGCGAGTCGATGGCCACGGCGCGACGGCATGTGGGCGCGTTGCTGGATATCAAGCCGGCGACGCTGCGGAACTGGGTCGAGAAGTCCGAACGACCGGCCGCCGACCGGGATCCGGTGTCGGTTTCGGAGTCCGAGGAGTTGAAGGCACTGCGTCGCGAGGTCTCCGAGAACGCCAGATCCACCGGGGACAGCGTGAAAAACCGGAACAACTCCTCCCGGCTGATCTGCGGGAACCCCCCGTAGACGCTCCAACTCCTCGTCCGCGAACACCCTCGTCGCCACGAACCCCGACCTCCAGCACGCCGATCAAACCCTCCTCGGCAGCCAAGCCAAAGCACCAACCACGCCACCCCGCACACCGAACGCGAAAATCCTTCTCTACCAGCCGTTCACGCCATATCCGCCCGAAATTCGGCCGATACTACGGCGACCCCTAACTTGAGTTTTAACCTCTGAGCTGGGTTTTTATCCTGTTCGGCGGGGTCGTGGCCCGGGGGGTTTGGATGGCTTCTGGTTGCTGGGTGTTTTGATG
>NZ_JBSGEZ010000133.1:0-9725 GCF_053603155.1 Nocardia sp. NPDC004260
CGGGGACGCCGTCTCATTTCAGTCCTCGCAGGACAAGCAACAAAAGCGTTCCCCGGAGGTCCCAGCCATGAACGAAGGTAGTGCTATCAGCATCACGTGGTCCGAATCGACAGTGACCGAACCGGTCGGTGGCATCCCGGCACTGGGGGCCGCCCCCTTCTCGCAGTGGCGGGAAGCAGTGCGGTGGGCAGTGCTCGGCGAGCTGGAAGATTTCCTCCTGCGGGCATGCCCTACGCCGCTTCATCGCCTCGGCGCACACGACGTTCTGCGGCAATACGCCACCGGCGGGAAGTGCTTGCGGTCGACGTTCATGTACCTCGGCTGGCTGTGCGGCGGACCGGACGATCCGGCCGCGCTGCGTGCGGCAGCCGGTCTGGAACTACTGCACGCGTTCGCGCTGCTCCAGGACGACGTCATGGACCGGTCCGCGACGCGACGCGGCGCCCCGTCCGCACATGTCCGGTTCGCCAGGGCGCACCGCAGCATCGGCGCGCCCGGCTCTTCCGCCAGGTACGGCGAGTCCGCGGCGATCCTGCTCGGGGACATGTGCCTGGTGTGGGCCGAGCAGATGCTCCGCGAAAGCGGGCTCGCCGACTCCGCGCTCGCGCACGCGTGGCCGCGCTACGACAACATGCGGGTGGAACTCGCGACGGGTCAGTTCGCGGATCTGCTCAACGACGCGCGCACCGAGCCCGCGCTGGCCTCGGTCCTTGCGATCGCGCGGGTCAAGTCCGGCAACTACACGGTGCGATGCCCGTTGGAGATGGGCGCGGCGATGGCGGGCTGCGATGCGGCCGTCCTGGACGCGCTCGGCCGGTACGGCGCCGCGGTCGGCGAGGCATTCCAGTTGCGTGATGACATTCTGGGCATCTTCGGGTCGCAGGCCGTCACCGGCAAACCCGCGGACGGCGATCTCGGGGAACGCACCGCGACCAGCGTCGTCGTCCTCGCACGCGAAATGGCGACCCCCTCGGCCCGAATCGAATTGTCCCGGCTCCTCCATCACCCCCAGCTCGGTCCCGCGGAGGTCGACCGCGCCAGGATGCTGATCATCGAGTCCGGGGCGCCCGAGCGGATCGAGACGATGATCGCCGACTTGCTCACCTGCGCCGACAACGCTTTGCACACGGCGAATTTCAGCGCACCGATGCGCGCCGCACTGAAGCACATGGCCACCGCATGCACCGAACGCGTTGCCTGACCAGGAGGTATTGCTCGATGCGCACCGTCGAAGGCGCGACCGACCGGGTGGTGGTCGTCGGAGCCGGGCTCGCGGGATTGTCCGCGGCCCTGCATTTGGCAGGCCGCTCCCGCGAAGTGATCGTCGTGGAACGCGAAGCGGTACCGGGCGGCCGCGCCGGGCACGCCGATCCGGCAGGTTATCGCCTCGACACCGGCCCGACGGTTCTGACCATGCCCGATATCGTCGAAAGCGTCTTCGCGGCTGCCGGGGCGCGCAGCGCTGACTATTTGCAGTTGGTGCCCGTCGAACCGGCGTATCGGGCACATTTCGCCGGAGGCCGGAGGCTGGAGGTACACACCGACGCCGCGCGGATGGAGGCGGAGATCCGCCGGTTCGCCGGCGCAGACCAGGCCGACGGCTATCGCCGCCTGCGGCGTTGGCTGACGCGCTTGTACCGAGCGGAGATGGACCGGTTCATCGCGGCGAACTTCGACTCACCGCTGTCCATGGTGACCCCCGCTCTCGCCCGGCTGATCGCCTTGGGTGGTTTCGGCCGCTGGGATCGCGCCGTCGCGCGCTACATTCCCGACCCGGAATTGCGGCGTGTCTTCACCTTTCAATCGCTCTACGCGGGCGTCGCGCCCAGCCGGGCGCAGGCCGCCTACGCGGTCATCGCCTACATGGACACCGTCGGCGGTGTGTTCTTTCCGCGCGGTGGGATGCGTGCGCTTCCCGAGGCGCTGGCCGCCGCGGCGACCAACGCCGGTGTCCGATTCCGCTATGGCACCACCGTGACCGCCCTGGAGCGCACGGGCTCGCGGATCACCGGGGTTCGCACCGACGACGGCGACCGAATCTCCTGCGACGCCGTGGTATTGACGACCGAACTGCACGAGGCCTATCGCCTGATCGCGCGCACACCACGTCGGCCGGTGCCGCTGACCTCCGCGCCCTCGGCAGTGATCGTCCATTTGGGGTGTGCGCCCACGGCCGGGATAGCGCACCACAATCTGCTGTTCGGCGCCGCCTGGGAGGAGTCGTTCCACGACATCATCGTCCGCGGGCAGGTGATGCGCGATCCTTCGCTGCTGGTCACCCGTCCCTCGGCTACCGAGCCGTCTACGGCTCCGCCCGGACGGGACCTGCTGTATGTGCTCGCCCCGGTGCCGAACCTGGAGCGCGGCCGAATCGATTGGGAGCGGGCGGGAACCGGCTATGCCGAGCAACTACTCGAGGTCGCTCAGGATCGTCTCGGCTCGGTCTTCGGCGATGCCGAGATACTGCGCGTGGACACACCGGCCGACTGGGCGCGCCGCGGCATGCTCGCCGGGAGCCCGTTCGCGCTGGCGCATACGTTCGCCCAAACCGGTCCGTTCCGACCGGCCAACATGATCCGCGGTGTCGACAATGCCGTATTGGCCGGTGGCTCGACCGTGCCGGGGGTGGGAATTCCGCCGGTGCTGATCTCCGGCCGACTGGCCGCGGATCGCATCACCGGCCCCCAGCCCGCGCGGCCGCGCCGCATCGTCGCCGCGCTCACCACCAGTCGCATCGATCGACAACTGTGATCGGAATCCAGATGACCCGCACCGACCTCGACACCACCCGGCTCAGCGACCCGCGACTGCACCGGTCCTACCGGTACTGCCGCCGGCTCAACGCACGCCATGGAAAGACCTTCTTCCTGGCGACCCGTTTGCTCGCACCGGATCAGCGCCCCGCGGTCCACGCCCTATACGGATTCGCCCGCCGAGCCGACGACATCCTCGACGAGTTCGACCCGCGTCTCGATATCACCGAACGTGCTTCGCGGCTCGAAGAACTCGCGGGCCGTTTCCGCGACCGCGCCGCCGACACCGACGCCGTTCTCCCGGCAGTTCTGGACACTGCCGATCGCTATCGCATTCCAGCGGAGCTGTTCGACGCCTTCCTCGCATCGATGCGAATGGATTTGACCGTGACCGACTATCCCGATCGCGCCGCGCTCGACACCTACGTCTACGGGTCGGCCGAAGTGATCGGATTGCAGTTGTTACCGATTCTGGGCACCGGCTGTGCCGATGCGGCCGCGCCGTATGCCGCCGCGCTCGGCAAGGCATTCCAGCTGACCAACTTCCTGCGGGATGTCGGCGAAGACCTGCTGCGTGACCGGGTGTATCTACCCGCCGACGAACTGGCCGCGTTCGACGTCGATCGCGATCTCTTGCGCTGGTGCGTCACCCGGCGGCGTACCGAGCCCCGCGTACGCAGCGCCCTGGCGGCGCAAATCGCCCGCACACGCGACATCTACCGCTTCGCCGCTGCCGGAATCGCCCTGCTGCACCGCCGTTCGCGCCCCTGCGTCGCGACGGCGACGACGCTGTACTCGGAGATCCTCGATCGCATCGAGGACAGCGACTTCGCCGTGTTCGATCACCGCGCCGCCGTGCCGAACCGGCGGCGAGCGCGAGTCGGCGCGACGGGCCTGGTCGAGGCGTGGTGGGCACGCCGAGCGGGCCGGTGATCGCTGCGGCGACAACGGTGCCGCGGCCCGCGATGGACTTCCGCCGCCCGGTGCGGACCTGCCTGTCCCGGAGGCGGATTCGTCGTCCCGAGCGCGACGGCTGGTCGTCAGTATCCTGATGTCGTGATTACGCTCAGAAAAGAAGACGGTGCGGCGGACCTCGCGGGTATCACGAAATTGAGTGTGGGAGTGAGCTGGGATCCGTCGTCCGGAACGAGCGGCGGCGCACTCGGCTGGGCACGCCGCAAACGCGGTGTGGACCTCGATCTGATCGCTGTCCTGATGCAGGGCAACGACCCGGTGCGCTTCGCGGGACTCGATTCGCTGGACCCGTTGGGCAACGGCTCGGTCGCGCACACCGGTGACGAGCAGACCGGCGCCGCTTCCGGTGACGACGAGACCATCCACGTCACCTTCGCCGACGTCCCCACCGCGATCGACGCCATCGTCTTCGTCGCGGCCGCCTTCAAGAAGGGCAGTTCTTTCGACAAGGCGAACAACATCTCCTTCAAGATCTACGACGCCACCGGCGGCAACAGCCAGCAAGTCGCCGACATCTGGCCCTCGCTGCTCGGCACCGACAACGCCAACGCGGTCGCTCGCGCCTTCCGGAACGGCGCTGTGTGGCAGCTGGAAGTCCTCAATCGCCAAGGCAAGATCAAGCAGGGCGACATGCAGGCGCTGTTGCGCTTCGCCATGCAATAGCACCTGCGGATGCCACGCGTCGCGGTCCGCGTGGCCCACCCGCAAACCTGTCGCAACAAGTGTCCACGTCTTCGAATCGCTGTGATAAGCGGATTCCGGCAATCAGTGGACAGCACCCAGTTACTCTGGGTCGATGCGATCTCGGTTCCGTCGGTACGTCCTGGCCGCGCTCGCCGCCGCGGCATCCACCCTGCTTCTCGCCACGCAATCCGCGGCCATCCCGCCGATACAGCCGGTCGCCGGCCTACCGGCGCTGGGCGGAGACTTCCTCTGGGGCGTATCGACCTCCGGCTTCCAGTCCGAAGGGCATGCGCCGGACAGCAATTGGACTCGATACGTCGGCGCGACCCCTGGCTACGACGCCCTCGGTGATTCCGTCGACTTCTACGGCCGCTATGCCTCCGATATCCAGCTCGCGGCGGACCTGGGCGTGCGGGTGTTCCGGATCGGGATCGAATGGGCCCGAGTGCAACCCGCGCCGGGGGTGTGGGACGAAGGCGCCTTCCGCTTCTACGACGCGGTGATCTCGAGCGTCGAGCGGGCCGGTATGCGACCGATGATCACGCTCGACCACTGGGTGTACCCCGGCTGGGCCGCCGACCGAGGGGGCTGGCGCAATCCCCGCATGGTCGAGGATTGGTTGGCCAACATGCGCAACGTCGTGGATCGCTACGCAGCACGCAACCCGTTGTGGGTCACCGTGAACGAGCCCGTCGCCTACATCGTGCACGAGGTCCGCCATGGCGCCGCGGATGCCGGCGAAATGCTCGAGCGGGTCGCGCAGGCACACAATGCCATCTACGACTACATCCACCAGAAGCAGCCGGGCGCACAGGTGACCAGCAACATGGGTTACGTCGCCGGTTCGGAGGCGCAGGTGAACGGGCCGCTGATGGACCGCATCGCCGATCGGCTCGACTATGTGGGTGTCGACTACTACTTCGCCTTCGACCCGGCGCAGTCGCTGATCGAGTCCATCCTCCGGGCCAGCGGTTCGGCTATGCCCACGCTGCCCGGACCGCACATCTGGGAGCTGCCGTTACGCACCGAAGGCATCTACTATGCGCTGCAATACTATTCGCGCCGGTTGCCCGGTAAACCGCTCTACGTCGTCGAGAACGGGATGCCGACCGAAGACGGCCGTCCACGCGCCGATGGCTATGTGCGCGGCGATCACCTTCGCGACACCGTCTATTGGATCCAGCGCGCCAAGGCCGACGGCATGAACATCATGGGCTACAACTATTGGAGCCTCACCGACAACTACGAATGGGGAAGCTACACGCCCCGATTCGGCCTCTACACCGTGGACGTGCGTACCGACCCGTCCCTCACCCGCCGCCCCACCGACGCCGTCGGCGCCTACACGCAGCTCATCGCCGCGGGCGGAGTGCCCGACGGCTACCGTCCCACCCGCGGTCCAGCCCTCTGCGTGTTCGTCGATCCCCCGGCCAGCTGCATGACTCCGGTAGCGGAGCGGTAGACGGACGCCCGCGCCGACCTGGACACCGCGGTCACGGCGTGCGCCATTTCTCGTCGGTCAACAAGGTGCTGGCCTGCGGGCCCATCAGAAGCATGCCGCCGTCCACCACGTAGGACGCGCCGGTGACATAGCTCGCCTCCGGTGCGGCGAGAAACGCCACGACGGCAGCGACCTCCTTCGCGTGCCCGGTTCGGCCCAGCGGCACGCCGGGACGGGACTGCGCGCGGGGATCGACGTCTTCCTGGCCGGTCATCGGTGTCGAAATCTCCCCCGGCGCGACCGAATTGACGGTGATGTCGTATTCGGCGAGCTCCAGCGCCAATACCTTCGTCAGTGCGCCGAGTCCCGCTTTGGCCGCGCAGTACGGTGCGGCGCCCACCCGGGGAGCGTGTTCGTGCACGCTGGTGATGTTGATGATCCTGCCCCCGTTGCCCGCGGCGATCATATGTCCGGCCGCGCGCTGGGAACAGACGAACGCGCCGTCGAGGTCGACCGACAGCACGTGCCGCCAAGTGTCGAAGTCCATGTCCATCGCCTTCTGCGCGGACCCGGTACCCGCGCAGTTCACCAGCACATCGAGGCCACCGAGTTCGTCGGCGAGTTCGTCGATCACCGACCCGGCGGACGACGGGGCCGCCAAGTCGAGACGGCGCACGGCGGCGGTCCTGCCCTTTTCGCGCACCTGCGTCGCGGTGTCCTCCGCACCGCGCTGGTCGCTGTGGAACGTCAGCCCGACATCGGTCCCGCCCGCCGCGATCGCGACGGCGATCGAAGCACCGATTCCGGAGTCTCCCCCGGTCACCACGGCTCGCCGCGGAGTGCCTGCTCGTTCTTCCGGTAGTGGAGCTGTGGTAGCCATGTCCAGCGACTACCCGGGCGGGCACAGACCACACAACCTCCCGCCGCCACCCCGCGCGTGACGATTCCTCCTCGACCTCGTAACGCCGAGGCGACGTTACGAGGATTCCGATCGCGGGTAACCGCCCTGCAACGAGCCGAGAGGAGGGTGCCGCGATGACCGCTCCCTGGTGGCGCGATGCCGTGATCTATCAGATCTACATCCGCAGTTTCGGCGACGGCAACGGCGACGGCCTCGGCGATATCGCCGGTATCCGGTCTCGACTGCCCTATCTGCGCGACCTCGGAGTGGACGCGATATGGGTCACGCCCTGGTATCCGTCGCCGATGGCGGACGGAGGATACGACGTCTCCGACTACCGCGACATCGACTACCGGTTCGGCACCCTCGCGGAGGCCGAGGAGCTGATCACCGAGGTGCACGCGCAGGATATGCGCATCATCGTGGATCTGGTCCCCAACCACACTTCGGATCAGCATCCGTGGTTTCAGCAGGCAGTGGCGGCCGGGCCGGACTCGCCGGAGCGAGCCCGTTACCTCTTCCGGCCCGGCGCATCCTCCGGCGGTCCGCCGAACAATTGGCGGAGTGTGTTCGGTGGCCCCGCGTGGACCCGAGTGGCGGACGGGCAGTGGTATCTGCACCTGTTCGACGCCCACCAGCCGGACCTGGACTGGGAGCACCCGGACGTCCGTGCCGAGTTCGAGTCGATCCTGCGTTTCTGGCTGGATCGGGGCGGGGACGGCTTCCGCATCGACGTGGCGCACGGCTTGGTCAAACACCCCGATCTACCGGATATCGAAACCGATCACGAGGACATGATGGAGCCGCCGGATCGGACCGACCATCCGCACTGGGACCGGCCGCAGGTACACGAGATCTATCGCGGCTGGCGCAAGATCGCGGATTCCTATGGGCCGGATCGGGTCTTCGTCGCCGAAGCGTGGGTGGCCAAACCCGAGCGCCTCGCCTGCTACGTGCGTCCGGACGAACTGCACACGGCATTCAACTTCGACTTCCTGCGGTGTTCCTGGCATGCCGACGCGCTGCGTGCCGTGGTCGACTGCACGACCGAGGCGTTGGCCGCGGTGGGAGCGCCACCCACGTGGGTGTTGTCCAACCACGACATCACCAGGCATGTGACCCGCTACGGACGGGCCTCCACCCGCGGCGGCGGTTCCCAGCACGAACCGCACGGTCCCGTCGATGTCGGGCTGGGTCGTCGCCGCGCCAGGGCGGCGCTGCTGCTGATGCTCGCGCTCCCCGGCAGCGCCTACCTCTATCAGGGCGAGGAACTCGGCTTGGAGGAGGTCGAAGATCTCCCGCCAGAGGTGCTACAGGATCCGACCTGGGAGCGCTCCGGCCACACCGCCCGCGGCCGCGACGGGTGCCGTGTGCCACTGCCGTGGAGCGGGTTCCGGCCGCCATTCGGATTCGGCCCGGGCGACACCCATCCCTGGCTGCCGCAGCCACAGCGCTGGGTGTCGCTGACCGCCGAATTGCAGAAGCGGGAGCCGGACTCGATGCTCGACCTCTATCACCGGGCGCTGCGCCTGCGCCGGGACCATCCGGCCCTCGGAGAGGGCTCTTGGACCTGGCTGCCCAGTGCGCCGGGTATTCTGGCTCTCCAACGCTCTCCCGGCCTGGTGTGCATCGTGAACGTCTCGACCGCGCCGACCACGCTGCCCAGGCACGAGCGGCTGTTGTTGTCCAGCGAGCCTTTGCAGGACAGCGTCTTGCCCGCCGACAGCGCGGCCTGGCTGGAGGTCCCCTGCGTGGGGTAGGGCATTGTCGCGCCTCGTGTCGCTGCGAACGACCGGCAATTCGAACCCGTATCGTCGCCACCGAACAAGCAACGCGTCTCTTGCTCGTCGTGCGCTGGGTTAGGCAGTAGAAGCCATCTCGTACAGCCGACCATATTGGTAAGGAGAGCGATGTTCACCCATAACAAGGATCTCCAGTTCGAAGTTCGCGTCGACCGTCCCGATCCGCGTTTCGCGACCCTGCTGCAAGAACAGTTCGGCGGCGCCAACGGCGAATTGAAGGCCGCCATGCAATATTTCAACCAGGCGTTCATGCTGCGTGGCAAGCACCCGAAAATTTATGACCTGTTCATGGACATCGCCACGGAGGAACTCAGCCATCTCGAAATCGTCGGCGCGATGATCACCATGTTGCTCGACGGGCTCAACGACGATTTGAAGCAGGCCAACGAGCAGTGCGACTGGATGCCGATGGTGGCGACGCCCGGCGGACGTGACCAGGTGATCCATCAGGTCGCGGTGAACCCCCTGTACTTCGCGCTCAGCGGCGGCGGACCCGTCGTCAAGGACTCCGCGGGCGTGCCCTGGTCGGGCTCGTACGTCGACGCCAATGGTGAGCCCTCGGTCGATCTGCGCAGCAACCTCGCGGCGGAGTCGCGCGCCAAGATCGTGTACGAATATCTCAAGCAGTTCACCGACGATCCCGGTGTGCAGGACACGCTTTCGTTCCTGATGACCCGCGAGATCGCGCACTTCCAGCAGTTCACCGCGGCGCTGAACGAATTGCCGGTCAACTTCCCGCCCGGAGCACTGCCCGGCGACGATCGGTTCCAGAACGTGGCCTTCAACATGTCCAACGGCTCCGCGAGCGCCCGCGGCCCATGGAACGAAGGGCAGGGGCCGTGGCCCTCGGGCACGGAATGGCGCTACATCGACAATCCGGTCAGCGAATGGCTCGATTCCGACGACCGCGTGAACCATGGCGCGGAGACCAACCCGCAAGGCGAGCCCGCGGTTCACGGCACCAAACCGTTCACCCACGAATCACACATACCGGACTGACTCCCCCACGCCTGCGCCCGGAACGGAACCCGGATGTTCAGGCGTTGAGCGACGCGGCGCGCGGGCCCCGGTGGCGCGCGCCCCGCGCGTCTAGCGCTGCCGCCCGGGTCCATTCCCCGGCTGGCTTTTACTTTGGTTTGGGGGATTCAAAAAAGCGGCGGACGGGGCCG
>NZ_JBSGEZ010000134.1:0-9644 GCF_053603155.1 Nocardia sp. NPDC004260
CTCGAGATAGGTCTTGTCCGCCTTCGGACGATCCCACTGCCCGGCGATCCCCTCGATGTCCGACCACTCCGCGACGTCCGGGCCCGAAGCCTCGGTGATCGCGGCGACACGGTCTTCGTAACGGTCGAGGTCGTATCCATCGCTGGCCTGGCGGTGGAAGAAGAAGAACGACGGCCGATCCACCTCGCCGCGGGCGATCTTCTCCGCTTCGAAGAACTCGTCTTCGGCGACCGAATCCTGCCCAGGTTGTCCGGCGGTGGTGAACGACGCCATCCACGGATCCTCGAGCGGGCGCTTCGGCAGGTTCGCGATCATCGTCTCTACCGCCGCTTTGTGGTTCGGCAGGTAGAGGCGGTGGGTCTCGTCCAGGATCTGGCAGGTGGTGCGCGCGCCATCTCGAGCGTTCGGCGCGCCGGCCAACGGAACCGCTTTGCCGTCGGCGCGGCCGTCGGATCCGATTCGGATGATGCGGTCTAGGCCGATGTCGAAGCACTCGGGGTCGGCGCCTTCCTCGCACACCACCATCAGCGCGCCGTACGCCAGCTCCGCGACCTGCTCCTGAGTGTTCGCCAGCATCGGAATGTACGGGTCTGCCACCGGTCGGCCGAGGCGTGGGGTTCCGTCCTTCTCGAACCCGTTGAACCGCACTGGCGCGTCTGGGTGCAGCTCGGCGAACGCAATCCACGCCGCCAACTCGGTCTTCGCTGAACCCTTCCGGACACTGAGCCCGCAGCGCTGGAACCGGCGGCGCCCTTCGCGGTGATGCCCTTTCGGGAACACCTCATAGGCGCGGTAGATCCACAGCTTCTGATCCGAGTTCAGTCGCGCGGGCTGCCCCTTCAGGCTGCCGGGACCGAAGACCGCCTTCTCCTCGATGAACTCGACAACCTGATCACCGAGCGTCGGGAAGGATTCGTCCTCCAGCGGTGGGAAGATGCGGAGCACTTACGCTCCGCGTATCGCCTGCCGCGGATCCGGGGCCGATGAAGGCTTCCGGGTCGCGCGGCGCTGAGCAGTCCGCTCCGCCGCCGTCTCTCCGCGGTCCACTTCCCACTGCAAGCTGCGGCGTGCCATCGGGGTAAGACCGCACTCCCGCAGCAAGTGCCGAGCTTCCGTAGCGCTGGTCACCCGCGACGCCGGCGACGTCTCCTCATCCCACACCTGCTGAATCAGGCGAGCAGCCAAGAACAAGGCGTGCCGATCCGACTCGGTCCACTCCGGCGCCATCGGCGAAGACCAGCAGTCATCCCACCAATCCAGCACCGCGGGGTGCCAAGCGAGATGGTCAGGCAGATCAGGGATCTCGGGGTTGTCGACCGCGCGCAGCGTTGCCCGGGTCGAAGTCTTGTTGCGGCGCGCCCGCAGGCTCGCCGGCTTCGAGGCAGCCATGTCGGCACCTCCTTCGCGGGGTCAGCCCGTGGCGGGCAGCGACCCCCTGGGTCGTACGGGGGGGAATGTGCAGAGCGCCCCGATGCCTGGCGGAGCCGGGGGAGGGGGCTCCCCGCCCTGGGGTCAGCCAGCGCGGTCGCGGTTGGTCTTGGTGCGGTGGCAGTGGGGGGCGTTGCGGTCGTGCACCGCGGCCAGATTTCCCTTGGCGTCTGTGCCGCCTTGTGACATCGGCGTGATGTGGTCTGCGGTGTCGGCGCCTGGCCGACCGCAGAGGTAGCAGATCCAGTTGTCTCGTTCGAGCACCGTTTGCCTGAGCCGTTCCCATCCGGGTGGCTTCTGCCATCCGCTGGGTGTGGCCCAGGCTTCGGTGTGGTCGGGGCAATACTTGGTGTGCTTGATCAGGGTGGTGCAGCCGGGTGAGGGGCAGCGGCGTGGCGCCTTGGGCATCAGTGCCCCTTGGCGCGTTCCTGCTTGGCGTGTGTGGCCGGCCAGATCCCGAGGGCTTCGTGGTGATACTCGGCGCACAGACCTTTGGGGTCTTTGACGTACTTGCCGAGGTGGCGCACGCATCGGTCGAAGTCGCCGGGTGCGCCCCACTTGATCTTCACTGCGCCCTCGCCGTGGACCCAGTATTCGCGGAGCCTGGCTGCTGGTGCTGGATTGCCGGCCATCACATCACCTCATGCGGTGTCTACGAGGAGCCTGTGGCGAGCAAGTGGAACAGGGCGCGTGGGATCTGGAAGTCGTTGTAGCTGATCAGGTCCCAGGCGAGGCCGGCGAGGAAGCCCAGCATTGTTTACTCCTGTCACGAAACATACCGCTGAATTCGATGCGACCAGCGGCGATGCCGCACCTCGTGCGGTCAGGTGGTGGGTTCGGTCGGTTCCTCGCGCACCGGCTCGGGCTGAACCGGCTCCGGGGCGGGCTCAGCGGCCCGCGCGGGCTCCGGCTCGACGGCAGGCTGCTCGTCCGGGACGACGTTGTCCAGGTCGACCGCAGCGTCCTTCAACGCCTGGATCGCGGCCTGGTCGGCGTCGTCGAGCTTGCCGGCGTTGGCGAGCTTGGTTTCCAGCTCGCCGATCTTCACCAGGATCTCGCCCTTGGCCTTGTCCAGTTGGTCCTTCACGCCTGTCAGGGCGTCGGCTACCTGTCCCATGTTCTTCTCCATTCCGAGTAGGGCGTTGATGACGTCTCGTGTGGTGGTGATGAATGTCCAAGCCATGGCGGGCCTCCCGTTCAGCCGACCTTGATACGGAACATCCGCAGGACGAATCGGCCAACGCGCAGCATCAGGGCGTCCCAGAGATCAGCTGGGCGCATCACTGGCGCGCAGGGCCGTCGTAGCCGGACAGGCGGTCCAGCAGCGGCACCCAACGGCGCGCCAGCTTCTCGGCCGTGGTGAGGGCCACGCCGGTCTCGGCGTAGCGAACTCCGTTGTGCGCGGACGCGTAGTTGCCGAACGAGGACGTTCCGCCACCGACACCGCCCTTGATGACGCCGGTCTTGGTGTCTCGGAGAAGTATGCCGCCGTTGGGCAGCTGTACCGTCACCAGTTCCACGGGCTCGACCGTCGGGCGGTAGATCCGGTGTGCGGTGCGGATCAGTAGACCCGCCAGTGCCTTGCGCATCAGTCGTCCTCCGGCTTCTCGGGTGCTCCACTCACTGTCCACAGCGACCCATCAGCGCCCTCCAGTGTGACGGTGCGCGGCCGGCTGCCGCAGCAGCCCTCGATGTCGCCTGTGCGCTTGTTGCGGAACACTGTGAGGTGGCTGTTGGGTAGGTGAATGGCCTCGAACTCCACGCGGGCTGGTGCGGGAGGGACGAGGTGGTCGGCCCAGCGGCGGAGATAGCGGGCCAGCAACCTACGCACCGACTCCGCCTCCCAGGAAGTGCCTATGCAGCTCCGCGGCCGCCTCGCCCGCCTTCACGGGATCCGGTTCGGTCATGGCGATTTCGATCAGCCGGTGCCGTTCGGCCCTGCGGGCGTCTTCCTCCGCGCTGCCGGCCTGTGTGTGGGCTTTCTCGTACTCGGCGTCACCCAGATATGCCAGACGGCATCCACGCCCGTCCTCGCGGAAGCGGATACCCTCACCGGTCTCGAAGGTGAAGTACCAGCCCATGAGCTTGGGCGCGCCCTCGTAGTCGATGCGGTTGGCCCACTTGCGCAGGAACTTGCCGATCCGCGCGCGGGTGCTCACCACTGTCACACCGCGATCGGTGCCGTGTACGCCAGCTCCAGCGTCTTCGCGGGGGCGGGATGGCAGAACAGGCGAACCAGGGCGGACAACACGGTCAGATCGAGCATCAGGCGTTCTTTCCCTTCATCCACTCCGGCTTCGTGCCACCGGTAACGACGAACAGAGAGCCGCCCGGCGCGGCGGTGCAGTCCATCACCGACACCTCGACATCGTCACGGGCGAGCAACTCGACTGCGGCGTCCATCAGCACTCCCAGGCGAAGTGCTCGTAGGCCCGGCGGATGTCCTCGGCCAGTGGAGCGAGGATCGCGTCGATAACGGCGTACAGGTCCATCAGGGCTCCAATGCGATCGGTAGGTCAGGAGTTCGCAGCAGCGAGGCGGCGGCTGATATCAACCACTTCCTGCGGGTTCTCGGCCCGCCACGTGGCCCAGCTCTCGTCATTGAGCTTCCAACTCAGCCACTCCTGCACATCAGCGGTGGGCGTATACGGCTCACCGCCCGCGATGCAGCGTTCGCACCGCTGGGGCGCGTCCTGATCGCCTCCGGTGTCATCATCGGGCAGGGAGTACAGCAGGTGGCTTTCGCAGAAGTACAGGCCACACCCGCGCTCGCCGCCATACGGCTGGCCGCCGCAGACGTAGGCCAGGCCGCGGTGGATCTCTCTGCCGCAGTCCGGGTGATCACACTGGGCGGGAACGCCGTAGCCGATGTCGCGCCGCCAGTTGGTGTCGAAACCGATGGACCATCCCATCGTGGGCTCCTTGTCGGTTACCGATGAAAAAGGAATCCGCAGGTCACACCGCGAACTGTTCGGAAATGCCGAATACTTCGGAAAGAAGGGGCCGCAGCGCGCGGCAGCTCACAGGCTGTGGAGAAAGGAGCTACCGTGCGCTACGACGTTTGTGGGCCACCTACACGCGGCCGGCGGCGCGGCGGGTCTGCTGCTCGTAACGGGCGATGTCGATCAGCCGATACAGCTTCCGGCCACGAAGATCCATCCCCACCGCCTGAATCTTGCCGAGGGAAGCCCACTTCCGGATCAACGCCGCCGTGACGTTGAAAACGGAGGAGGCTTCCACAGTGGTCATCTTCTGCTCTAGGCCGTCGGTGACGATCAATCCAGGCACCTCCCTGGAAACGACAAAACCCCCTCAACACTGGGTGTCAGGGGGTTCCTGGGCACGACGAAACAGCCGCTCAGGTGTGAAATCTACATGATCGGCTGCCGGTTGTCATGCCGCCACACCCTGTTCGAGGAGTGTGTCCAGAACCACCCGCGTATAGAACGGGTAGTGCTCCTCCCGGATCACATGCCCGCAGTTGCCACAGTCGATGCTGTCATTGTGGGCGTCCAACGTCCGGAACAACGTCCGCAGCTCGCAGGACGGGCACGGGGTCGGCAACAGCTTGCGTGGACGTGTGAGGCCGAGCTGGGAGCGGATCTTGCCGTGGAGGTCTTTCATCTCCACAGCCATGTCGCCGCCGAAGTCCGCGGCCGCCAGTTGGGGGATGCGGCATTCGAGGTAGTACCAGGCGGCCCGGACCCGCAGGCGCTCAGCGATGCCGGGATGGGGTGGTGGGGTGTCGCCGAGGAGGTCAGCGAGGGTGTCGTGGGTTCCGTTGAGGACCGTGGCGATCTCGGCGGCGGTGTCGGATGCCCACTCCGCGGGGTGCCCGTACACGCGGGTCGGGTCAGCGAGTATTTCCCGCGCCCGCCGTGTGGGGGTGGGCATCTCGGTGGTGATGTTCACCCAGTCCATGACCAGCCAGCCGAGCAGGCGCGCGAATCGGCGCTGGCATGGCTCGCACATACCGAGGCTTGTCAGGTAGGCGTCGCCGTTCTGATCGCGGCAACCCGGGTATGTGCAGGGACTAATTCCCACGGCGTGACCTCTCCCTCTTCCGATGTGTGACGACCTGCGGTTTGTGAGTACGGCGCTGAAAGTCGCCCGGGTCCCAAATGTCATCGGTTTCTGGGGAGTTGATTTCAGAGATCCGGTTCAAGACCTCCGCATTGGCCTCGAACCATTCCCGACCGTCGGTGCGCCAAGGACTGAACCGACTGTGCTCGTCGCGCTCGAGCTGGCGGCCGCCCTTCCGGATCTTCAGGATTTCCATGGTGGGCGGATAGGTGGCGAGCCTGCGATCGAGGTCGGTGGTGTGACCGATCTTCACGCGGTCGCCGATGCGGAGGTAGTAGACGTAGCCGCTCGTCTGCGGATCTGCCTTTGGCAGTGGCGGCAGCCCCTTCGGTATCTGCGAGTCTTCCTGCATGGCCTGTACCGCAGCCCATGTCAGCAAGGCATGGTCTTGGCACAGCAGGACATTCGCGTGCAGGAACCGGTAGCTGACGTTTACGGTGCACAGCGCCCAACTGCATCGCGTCGATGAGGGCGAATCGGGATGTGGCCTGTGACGACCACCCGCATAGATGCTCATGACCAGGGCCTCCACAGCCTGTCGCTCATGAGTTCGATTCTATCGATTTTGTCCGCTGATCTCGAGTCGCCACACATGCAAGTCACACCCCGGAAAGCACCAAGGCCACCCCGGCTAGAAGGGGTGGCCTCAGGTAGACAAACCAGCGGACGCGGTGCTGATTGCTGTTTGACGGGGATGACGATAGCGGATCAGGGTGACGAACTCGAGCCGGTTGATCCTGCCGCCTCGGCCAGCCTCTCGATTGTCGTGAATTCTTCGTGGGCGGAGAAGCGCCGCTCGCATCGGGTGCACGTGGCGTAGCCGAATTGGCCCACGATGGCCGCGAATCGGTTCGAGGCGGCAGCGGCGCAGTCCTCGCATTGCAGGCCGGTGCCACAGCCGTGCTGGTCGTACCGGATGGCCGCTGGCCGATACTCCAGACCATGCCCCGCCCTGTCTTGGCAGGCTGGATGGTCGTAGAGGCTGTCGCGCGCCTTCTCGGCATTCATGTCGTCGAGAAGCGACAGGCACTGGTCCAGAATGCGCTGCGCGAGTGCGGCTTGTTCCGGGGTGGTGGTCACGGCGTCCCTCCGAGCGCACGCTGTCGGTAGTACGCCGCCTCCTGCGCCGCTTCCATCCACGACTCATGGACTGCCGAGTGGTGGTAGGCGATGAACTGCTCCCAGTCCTCTGGCGGGACGACGTTGCCGTGCCCGTCGGTCAACTGTGTGAGGTTGCCGTCTGCGTCGTAGGTGCGGGTGCAGCCCCTGCCCCAGCGGTCGCGGCACTCTTGGAAGTCGATGGGTTCTGTGTCGCTCACGGCTTCTCCCCTCGCTCCCCCGATAAGCTCAAGCCGACCGGAACAAGTGCGGCGCGCTCCCACAACCGCCACTCTCCCGCCTCAGGTTTCGTCTCACACCGGACCGCCATCCACCTCGCCTTCCGGCCCCAAGGTGGTGACGACTCGTCCAGTTCGAAATCCACTGGCGCGGGGATGTCGCTGCCCCACTCGATCATGCAGTCCACGACGACCTGCTCCCCCACTCGAACCTCCCAGCGGGTGGCGTGCGAGCCGACGTGGGCGGTTTGGGTGATGTTCACCGTGAGATTCGCGGGGTCGTCGCAGCGCCACCACGGACCGCTCGGCGGCCGCATCGGGACAGGGCGGGGCTCACGCGGACGGCAACCGACGAGCCCTCCGGGGATGTATCCCTCGTCGTCGCACCCATCGTCCGGGCCATCGCCGCGGCGGACGCCTTCCTCCAGCTGCCACCGGACGAGTTCGCCGATCTCGTCCTGCTCCAAGCCTGCTATGGCGTCGAGGACGGCTTGCTCTGGGTTGGCAGTCACCGCACTCCACCCCGCTTCCGCGCGATCCGCTCCAGCTCCTCCTGCGTCCGATACTCTCCGGTCTTCACCCATCGCCGCATGGCCAGCTCGCACCCAGCGACGAGTGCTACGCCGTTGGCCGCGCCGCCATGCGATGCCTTGCCTGTGCACCCGCAGTAGCAGCGGCGCCGATTGCGGTAGCGGCCGGGCAGCAGATACATGTACCGCAGGTGGTCCTCGCTGGAGCCGACTCTTCCCCAACCGGTCTGCCCTGCGGCTTGCGCTTGGAGGCGATGCTTCTCGCTCACGGCTTCTCCTCCCTGCTCATGCTTCGAGTTCCGCGCGCTGAATACGGCCGCAGTCGGTGCAGCGCCGCTCCTGCCGTTCATGCTCGAACGTGTTCGGCGCGGACCACTCTGTCACGCATCGAACCTTGACCAGCTGCCACTTCGACCAGGAGTGGCGGTGAAACCAGTTCACGGCTTCTCCCCTCGCTCCTGGTCGACCGGGTTCGGGCACGGCCCTGCACCGCGCTCGGTGCCGCACGCCCAACACCGCTGGTTCACCATCTCACCGCAGTTGTGGCAGGGGATGTCACCGCAGTAGTTACGTGGACATCCGCATACTGTGGCGCTCACGTCGGTTCTCCTGTCTCGGTGGGCTCGGCGCGATGCCGGGGGCGACGCCAGTACGACTCTTCCGTGTAGTCGAACCGCTCCCAACCGTCACGGCCCGCGTCCACATTCCGCTCCCAGCCCTCGCCCTCGGGACGCTCGTCGGCGTACTCCCAAGCCTTGCGCGGGCCTTCGGTTATCTCGTACTCATAGCCAGGGTGCGCGAAGCGGCGGTGCAGGTCGGCTGCGGACATATCCTGGGCGGGCTTGGCCTCCTCGATGGGTTCGAGGTAGAACGCCCGCCGAACTTCATCACCGGTCGGTTCATCCCCAGCGACGCGGTTGATGATGGCCGTGTCCTCACAGGCCGTGCAGCGGTAGGTGGACGCCTCGAAGTCGCCGATCGTCGAGCGGTCCTCCAGGGTGATGTCAGGGTGTTCGCACCCGCCTCCGGCGTACCCCGCCGCGAGGGCTTCGATGAACAATCCGCAGGCAGCGTCGAAGCCCTGCTCGAAGTAGTGGCTCTCGGCGTCCCGATGGAATCGCTTGCCCTGGAACAGTTCGTCGCGGCGCTCGATCAGGTCCAGCCCCTTCCGTATCGCCTCCACCCGGTCTAGTGTGGCCTTCGGGGATTGGCGGGTGATGTGCTCCGTGTCCGCCGTCTGGTGGTAGTCGAGCAGGTCGGCTTGAGACTCGGACTCGCAGAGGGTGAGTCCGTAGTAGTTCGCGTTCGCCGAGAACCACGAACCATCCCCGGTTCCGGCGGTGTCGTGGTCGGCCGCTGCTCGCGCTATCCGCTCGTCCTCGGCGAGTCCAGCCCGCAGGCGCGACAGGAAGTCCTCGGTGGTCACGAGCCCCCCTCGGGGTAGATGGAGGCCAGTTCATCCACGAACTGTCGACAAGCCGACCGGTAGCCGCGCCCGTAGGCACGCGCTTGCGGGTCTGTGTCGATGCTGGCCATGCGCATCTCGTTCTCGTAGCGCCCAAGCATCTTCCGTATCGCCTCTACCTGGCGCAGGACGCGAGCAGGGTCGTAATCCACACCGACAGCGTTGTCCGTGCCCGTGACGACCCAAAGCTCGCCGCCCTGAGATTCGGCTGCCTGCTGCGCCTTCATCGCGTCGCGCTCGTCCTCGGCGAGTCCAGCCCGGAGACGGGACAGGGGGTCGGAGGTCACGGGGTCTCCTCGGCGTAGGCGGGGCCGAGCGCGTCGCGGATCGCGAAGAGGCGCGCTCGCGCCTCGTGTAGCAATCTGGCGTCGACGGTAGCGAAACCCGGAACCAGATCTGACGGTGCGACTCCGAGGGCGGCGGCGTATCGCATCACCAGGGTCGCGCTCGGAAGACGCGTGAGCCTCTTCGTTGACTCGGCGTTCCAGATCACATCTCGCGACTGCCCGACCGCCTCGGCAAGAGCCTGCATTGACATCCCCCTCGCCTTCCGTGCGCCCCGCAATGCCGTCGCGAATGACTCCAGTTGTTCACGCTCCCACTGGTCCCACTCTTCGGGGGATTGCGGAGGTCTATCGGTACCATCAGTCACGGCTGAATCTCTCTTCTCGTCGTGCAGATTCGGTCAGTGGCCGGGGTGTGTCAGAGCCCCCGGCCACGCTCAATTTTACCAGGTGAGAGCGCATTTCACGCCGCCTCCTCGGTCAGGTCGGCCACCGTAATCCACACTCCTGGACCACA
>NZ_JBSGEZ010000135.1:0-9582 GCF_053603155.1 Nocardia sp. NPDC004260
CCCCAAAACCCGCAGCGGCAAAATCATGCGCCGCCTCCTACGCGACGTCGCCGAAGGACGCGAACTCGGCGACACCTCCACCCTCGTCGACCCGAGCGTCTTCGAGGCGATCCGGGCGGGCAAGGGCTGATCGCACAGCGCTGAGCGCGGCCGGTGGCGGGATCCGGCACCGGCCGCACCCGTTAAGATTGCGTCAGGTGTGCCGGGAAGTCTGGTCGGCGAGTGGTCGCGCACCAGTTCAGCCGACGCCGGTGGGTGCCGCGTCCACGCCGCCCGACCACCGGCCGAAAGGTTTCCCGTGATTACGCGAGTGCGCTCGGAACTGTCCCGCTACTTGCGCACGGAAACCTTCGGCGGCGCACTTCTCCTGATCGCGGCGGCCGCAGCGTTGCTGTGGGTGAACTCGCCGTGGGGAGCCAGTTATGCGACGATCACCGAGACGGTCGTCGCGATACCGCCGCTGCATCTGGAACTGACCCTGGCCGAGTGGACCGAGGACGGTCTGCTCGCGGTGTTCTTCTTCGTCGCAGGCCTGGAGCTCAAACGCGAACTGGTCGTCGGCGAACTCGCCGACCGCAGACGCGCCACTCTGCCGGTCATCGCGGCGATCGGCGGTGTGGTGACGCCCGCGCTGATCGCGGCGGTGGTCGGGTTCGGGATCCCCGGCATGGACCGCGGTTGGGCCATCCCCGTCGCCACCGACATCGCGTTCGCGCTCGCCGTCCTCGCGCTGACCGGTTCACGCATCCCCACGGGCGCGCGGGTCTTCCTCCTCAGCCTGGCCGTGGTCGACGACCTGATGGCCATCGTCCTGATCGCGGTGCTGTTCACCACGACGGTGTCGCTGCTGTGGCTGCTCGTCGCCGCCGGATGCTTCGCCGGGTGGGCATCGGGGCAACGCGCGCGAATCCGCACTCCGTTGCTCTACGTGCCACTGGCGTTGGTGTCTTGGTACGCGCTGCACGAGGCGGGCATCCATCCGACTTTGGCGGGCGTCGCCCTCGGCCTGCTCACCCGGGTGCGTGCTGATCCCGGTGAATCCGAAGCGCCTGCCACCCGGCTCGAGCACATCTTCCAGCCGGTCTCCGCCGGTTTGTGCGTTCCGCTGTTCGCCCTGTTCGCTTCCGGAGTCCCGTTGAATTCCACGGTCTTCGGCGAGTTGTTCACCGACCGGCTCGCGCTGGCCGTGATTCTCGGCCTGCTGGTGGGCAAACCGCTCGGCATCTTCGGGATGAGCTGGGTGGCAATCCGGTTGGGCGTCGCGACGCGGCCCAGCGGACTCGGCTGGCGGGACATGTTCGCCCTCTCGGTGCTCGGCGCGATCGGCTTCACGGTTAGCCTTCTCGTGGCGGAACTCGCGCTCGCCGATGTCGCGGACGGGTCGGCCGTCGAGTTGGCGAAGGCCGCTGTGTTGGTGACATCAATGGCGGCGTCGCTCGCCGGTTCGGCGCTACTGTTGCGGCGTGGGCGTGTCCACCAGGCTCGGCGGGACGCCCGTGCGCTACAACGTGAACAACACGGCGGCGCGAGCGATCCGCCCGGAGGCGGTAGCCTGCGTGACCACGGAGGGCACCGGGAGCACCGCCGATCGAACGGGAGTTGAAGCAGTGCCGGGACAGGGAGAAGGGTCGACCAAGTGAGTTTCAACCACGGCGGTAACGGGAGCGACGCGGAGCGCGGTCGTACGGTCACCTCCATTCCCCTCACGGATGCCGATCCGCTCGGTTCCGCGAGTTTCGGGACCCTGGTCCGCGACGCCGCCGAGCAGATGTCGACCCTGGTCCGCGCCGAGGTCGAACTGGCCAAGGCCGAGGTCACCGGCGAGATCAAGAAGGGCCTGCAGGGCAGCGTCTACTTCATCCTCGCGCTCACCGTGCTGTTGTTCAGCACGTTCTTCTTTTTCTTCTTCCTCGGCGAACTGCTCGACGTGTGGCTGGCGCGCTGGGCGGCCTTCCTGATCGTCTTCCTGCTCATGGTCGTCGCCACCGCGGTACTGGCGTTCCTCGGCTACCGCCGGGTGAAGAAGCTGCGCGCGCCGGAGAAGACGATCGATTCGCTCAAGCAGGCGCGCACGGTGCTGCCGCACGGCTTGGGCGCGGCCGCGCACGAGGACCGCCTCGCCCTGGAGAAGCAGACTTCCTAGGCGCGCGTGCGCGAGCCGGTACGGCGGCTACTAGGCTCAGTCGGCGTGTCGGCGAACTTGCTCCCGGATCCGTCCAGCGTCCGTTACGACGGACCGTGGACGCATCGGGACGTGCACGCCAACGGCATCCGCTTCCACGTCGTTGACGCGGCGCCCGAACGGTCCGACGCACCGCTGGTCGTGTTGCTGCACGGCTTCGGCGACTTCTGGTGGTCCTGGCGGCACCAACTGACCGGCCTGGCCGAGCTCGGCTACCGCACCGTGGCCGTCGACCTGCGCGGCTACGGCGACAGCGACAAGCCGCCGCGCGGTTACGACGGCTGGACGCTCGCCGGTGACGTCGCCGGGCTGATCCGGGCACTGGGCTACACCGAGGCGACGCTCGCCGGGCACGCCGAGGGTGGTCTGGTCTGCTGGACCACGGCCGTGCTGCATCCGCGCTTGGTTCGCTCGATCGCGCTGGTGGGCTCGCCGCATCCGTCGGCGTTGAAGAGCTCCGTGTTGCGCAACCGCCGCCAGCGCGCGGCCTGGCTGCCGAACTTCCTTCGCTACCAGCTCCCCCGGTACGGCGAGCACTTGCTGACCACCGCCGACGGCCTCGAAGTGGAACGGCTGCTGCGCCAACGGGTCAGCGCGGGTTGGGCGAGCACCGCCGAATTCGTCGACACCGCACAGCGGATGCGGTCGGCGATCCGGATCCCCGGCGCCGCGCATTGCGCACTGGAGTACCAGCGCTGGGCCTTCCGCAGTCAGTGGCGTCCGGACGGCCGCCGGTTCATGGCGACCATGCGCGAACCCATCCGCGTCCCCGTCCTGGCCATGCGCGGCGAGCTGGACCCGTACATACTGCCGGGAACCTTCCGCCGCGACCTCCATCTCTCGCCGGAACGGCGGCTGGCCGGTATCCCGGCGGCCGGGCACTTCGCCCACCAGGAGAACCCGGACGCCGTGACGAAGGAACTGGCCAAACTCCTCGGCTGAACGCTTCGCGGCCCGGCTCGGCCACGGGTTCGCGGCCGGGTCTCGGTTCGATGAAAGCGCGTACCCACACCGATCCCGCGCTTCCGCCTGACCAAGTCGCGCCCAGGCCCTGCCGCGGAACGAGTTCCGCGGCATCGGGGCGACACCCGATACCACGGCTCTATTCCGGGTGGTACGTCCGACCCGCGTCGCGGATCAGCTCAGCACACACGCCCCCGTGGCCACCGGACCATCGGAACGCTGCGAAGCTTCGAGTTCGGAGCGGACTTCGTTGAGCGTCAGCACATAACCGGTGTCGTTGTCGGTCACCGCGGCGCCGAAGACGACCCCGAGCACCTGTCCTTCGGTATCCACCAGCGGCCCACCGGAATTGCCCGCCTGGACGAGCCCGCGGACGGTGTACACCTCACGCTTCACCGTTCCGTCGCGATAGATATTCGGGCCGGTCAGATCCAGGGTCTCGCGGATCCGGGCCGCGCTCGCGGTGTACCGGCCACCGCCCGGGTAGCCGAGCACGATGGCGCTGTCGCCGGTACGCGCGGGCGACGGCGCCTGCGGCACGACCGGGGCGGTGAGTCCGGGTACCGAGAGCACCGCGACATCGGTGAACGGATCGAACAGCACCACCGAAGCGGGCAGCGAGCCGTAGGCGGTGTCCACGTCGACGCTCGTCGTGCCCGCGACGACGTGAGCGTTGGTCATCACGCGCTCCGGGGCGATCACGAAGCCCGAGCCCTCCAGCGCCCGCTGGCAACTCGGCGCGACACCGCGGATCCGCAGCACGCTCTGCTGCAGCGAGGCGGCGACCGGGCTGGCCAGCACGCTCGGATCCGGTGGTTCCACCGCGGCGATCGGCGCCCGCCCGAACGGCCCGATCACGTCCGGCAGACCGGAGGTGTTGAGCAGCTTGGAGAATTCGTTGGGCAGCTTGCGCAGCCAGTTCGGCGCGACGTCGTTGACGTCGGCCAGCACCCGCGAGCCGTTGATCGCGGTCGCGATGGCCGGCTGCGACGAGGTGGCCAGCGGCAGCGCCAGCAACCACGCGGTGACCAGCACGGCGACCGCCTGCAGCCCCGCGCCGACCACGCTGTCCACGCTGCGCGTGAACGGATGACGCATGCCGCTGCGCGCGGCGCGCCCGAGCACCATGCCCGCGACTTCACCGACGATCACCAGCACCACGATGAGCAGCACGCCGGTGAGCACCCTGGTGCGGCCCTCGTCGACGTGCACCAGGATGTGCGGCGCGATCAGGATGCCCGCGACCGCGCCGAGCACAACGCCGAGGAAGGCGAGCGCGGAGGCCACGGCGCCCTGCCGCCAGCCCGAAGAAGCGGCGAGCAGGGCCAGTAGCACGACGGCGATGTCGAGCCAGGCCGACGAACTCATAACGTCATCCCCACGGCGGCGAGTGCGGTCTGCAGATCACGGACGTCCGCGTGGTCCCACTCGCGATCCCAGCCCGCGGCCTTGCTGATCCCGGCGAGGATGCCGCCGGTCAGGCCCCAGACCAACATCCCGTCCACCTGGAACGCCGGGCTCTGATAACCCAGAGGGCTGCGAACCAGGAAGCGGTTGGCCGGATCGAGCAGCTGCGCGAGCGGCACGCGCACGACCCGTTCGGTCTCGCTCCGGTCGACCACCTGCACCGCACCCGGCGTACGCCAGTACGCGAGCACCGGCGTCACGTCGAAACGAGATACCGGCACGAACAGCTTGGGTTGTACCGCGAACGGTTCCACGCCGGAACGGTCGAGGCCGGTTTCCTCGCAGGCCTCCCGCAGCGCGGTATCGATCGGCCCGGCGTCGCCCGGGTCCGCCGCGCCACCGGGGAAGGCCACCTGGCCGCGATGCTGACGCAGGGTGGAGGCGCGCTGGGTGAGCAGCACCTCCGCGTCGGCCGGCAGCCCGCCGGGGGCGTCCGGGTCGGGCTCCGGCGAGCCGCCGAACAACACGAGCACCGCCGCTTGACGCGGCTTCGAGGTCACGGTCATGGCGCGGCGCAGCGCACGCGCCCTGGTCGCGGTGTCGGCGCTGTCGAGGGCCGGTTCGGCCGAGCGGGTCAGCCAGTTCGGGATGCCGGGGGGCATTTCGATGGTCATCGCGCACCTCCCCCGCGCATTCGCCCACCGACCCGCGTGCACGCCCGCACCGTCACCTCCACCATTGATTCGTCCACCCGCATCGTCATGCGGCCACTCCGAGCTTGCCCGCGACGGTATTCGCGATGTCATCCACCCCGTCGAAAGCGCGCACCTCGACGTCGGCTATCGAGCCGTCGGCACGCACCAGCACCGAGATCGGCAGCACCGAGGGAGCGCCGACGACCGTGCGCACTCGCGCGTCGGCGTCGAGCACGCCGGGCAATCTCACATCCAGTCCGCGCAAACGGGACAGTGCCTTGGCCTCATCAGGGTCGCTGTGCACGGTCAGCACCGTAATCGCGTTTCCGGCGCGTTGGGCGTATTGCTGCAAATACGGCAACTCTCTGGCGCACGGTGCGCACCAGTAGGCCCAGAGATTCAGCAGGGCGGGCTTGCCCGCCAGCGCGGCGGCCAAGTCGACCGGTTCGCCGTCCGCCAGGCATCCCAGCGTTATCCCGGCCAGCGGACCGTTGCCGGGGGAAGCGCCGCTCGGGCAGTCGGGCAGATGGGCGGCGGCGCGCAGGTCATCGGAGACGCCGGAGGCAACGGGAGCCCGGTGTTGCTCCTCGGTCCGGTCGTCGCCGCGCGGCCACACCGCGACCGCCAGCGCGACCACGACGATCAGACCGGCAAGTGCCCAGCGCCACGCATGTCCCGCACTCCTCCGGCCCGAGGGCTCAGAACTCACCGGCCCACCAGCTCGAGCAGATGCTCCCGCTCGGGCCCCTTCACCAGCTTGGCCGCCGCCTCCGGGTCGGTCGGCCCGATCCCGAACGACGGACAGTCTTTGGCCAGGACGCACGCACCGCACGCCGGCTTGCGGGAATGGCAGACGCGCCGACCGTGGAAGATCACCCGGTGCGAGAGCATCGTCCATTCCTTGCGCTCGATCAGCGCGCCGACGATGTGCTCGACTTTGACCGGGTCCTCCTCGTCGGTCCATCCCCAGCGGCGCACCAGGCGACCGAAATGGGTGTCGACCGTGATGCCGGGGACCCCGAACGCGTTACCGAGGATGACGTTGGCGGTCTTGCGCCCGATGCCGGGGAGCTGGACCAGCTCGGTCAGGGTGTGAGGCAATTCACCGTCGTGACGTTCCAGCAACGCTTGGCCGAGCCCGATCAGGGAGGAGGTCTTGTTCCGGTAGAACCCGGTCGGCCGGATGTATTCCTCCAGCTCCGCGCGATTTGCCTCGGCGTAGGCCCGCGCGTCCGGGTAACGGGCGAACACCGCGGGCGTGGTGAGATTCACGCGCTCGTCGGTGCACTGTGCCGAAAGTATTGTCGCCACCGCCAATTCGAGCGGTGTGGTGAAATCCAGCTCGCAGTGCGCGTCGGGGAAGGCGGTCGCCAGTTCACGGTTCATCCGGCGCGCGCGGCGGACCAGCCCGAGCCGGGTTTCCGCCTGTCGTGCCCTGGTTTTCCGATTCGGAGCCGCGGCGGCGACCGGCGGCGTTCCGGAGGGCTCGGAGCCGGGCGGAAGTCCGTTCCCGGAGGCAGTGGAGGGGGAGACGCGCACGCGTCCACCATACGGAATCGGCGGACAACGTTGCCCTTCCAGTTCAGTTGCCGTGTTCCATCTGAGACCTCGACGGTGTTTACTGCTCGTCATGCAAGGACTCGCTGTGGTGCTCTTCCCAGTGGTGCTGATGCTGTTCGCACTGGGTATGGAGCGGGTCGAGAACCGGCTCCGCAAGCTTCTCGAACCCGACGAAGAGGTTCAGCAGTACCTGGACAAGGCAAGCAACGCCGAGGTGAAGGAGCTGACGAAACTCGGTCTGCCCGCCGCCGTCGCCCGGATGCGCAAGCGCCGCTCCCGCGGCGATGAGATGGACGTGGCCCGCGCCAGCTGACGCGGCGCAAGTGTCGCGCAATCCACTCGTTACGTGGTGTCCGTCACTACGCTGTAGTGAGGCCGCGTAGACTGCGCTGTTGGCCGAGTCGCTTCGGTCCGGTACAGAGCCATTTCCCTAAGGAGCACATTCGTGGACGAGGCCCTCGCCAGAGCAGGCATCTTCCAGGGCGTCGAGCCCACTGCGGTGGCCGCCCTCGCCAAGCAACTTCAGCCGGTGGATTTCCCGCGCGGTCATGTCATCTTCAACGAGGGTGAGCCGGGTGACCGGCTGTACATCATCACGTCCGGCAAGGTGAAGATCGGACGCCGTTCGCCCGATGGGCGCGAGAATCTGCTGACCATCATGGGCCCGTCCGATATGTTCGGCGAGCTGTCCATCTTCGACCCCGGTCCGCGCACTTCCACCGCCACCACGGTGACCGAGGTGCGCGCGGTGACGATGGACCGCGACGCCCTCAAGACCTGGATCGACCAGCGACCCGAGATCGCCGAGCAACTGCTCCGCGTCCTCGCCCGCCGCCTGCGCCGGACCAACAACAACCTGGCCGACCTGATCTTCACCGACGTGCCCGGCCGCGTCGCCAAGGCGCTGTTGCAGCTCGCACAGCGCTTCGGCACGCAGGAAGCCGGCGCGCTGCGGGTCACCCACGACCTGACCCAGGAGGAGATCGCCCAGCTGGTCGGCGCCTCCCGCGAGACCGTGAACAAGGCGCTCGCCGACTTCGCGCATCGCGGCTGGCTGCGGCTGGAGGGCAAGAGCGTGCTCATCTCCGACTCCGAGCGCCTGGCCCGCCGCGCCCGGTAACACGCCCCGAACGACGAACGCCGGGTTCAGCGCTCCACTGAACCCGGCGTTCCGTTGTTCCCGTCAGCCGTGCACGCGCAGGTAGTCCAGCTGCGCCTGCACCGAACTGCGCGCCGCGGGCCACAGCCGCTCGTCCACATCGGCGTACACGCGCCGTACGACCGCCATCGCGTCCGCATCCGAGCCGAGCACCCGCAACGCTTCCCGCACCTGGCCGAGGCGCTCGTGCCGATGGGCGATGTAGTACCGGGCGACCGGTTCGAGATCCGGATGATCCGGGCCGTGCGCGGGCAGCAACGCCTTGCCCTTGCCCGCTTCCAGCAGCCGGTCCAGCGAGGACAGATAGTCGGCCAGCGCACCACTACCGGACCCGAGCACGGTGGTGCCCGCGCCGAGGATGGTGTCGCCGGTCAGCACCGCGTCGTCGAGGACGAAACTGACCGAGTCATCGGTGTGGCCCGGCGTTTCCAGCACGGTGATCCGCAGGCCCGCGGCCTCGATCACCTCGCCGTCGGCGAAGGCGGCAGCCGAGCCGCGCAGAAAGCCGGAATCCTTGGCGCGCACGGATGTCCCGGTCAGTTCGACCAGATGATCGATCCCGCCGGTGTGGTCGTGGTGGTGGTGGGTGATCAAGGTGAGAGCGACCCGGCCACCGGTGGCCTCGGCGATCGCGGCGCTGTGCGACTCGTCCTTCGGACCCGGGTCCACCACCACACAGTCCGACCGGCCCGCGGCCCGCAGGATCCAGGTGTTGGTTCCCTCCAGGGTCATCTTTCCCGGATTGTCGGCGAGCAGCACCGCCGCCGTCTCGGTGACCTGTCGGAGCTGCCCGTAGGCGGGGTGTGTCAACGTCATCGCAAACCTCGGATAGAAACGGAGCCGACTGTTCCGGTCTAGCGCACCTCGGCGATCAGTTCGACTTCGACCGGAGTATTCCGGGGGAGTTCGGAGACGCCGACGGCCGAGCGCGCGTGCTTGCCCGCGTCACCGAAGACCTGACCGAGGAACTCCGACGCACCGTTGATCACCACATGCTGATCGCCGAATCCGGGTGCCGAAGCCACGAATCCGACCACCTTGACGATCCGCACCACCGCGTCCAGCCCGACCAGGTCGTGCACCGCGGCCAGCGCGTTGAGCGCGCACAGCCGCGCCGCTTCCTTGGCCGCCTCCACCGAAACCTCCGCGCCGACCTTGCCGACCGCCGACAGCTCGCCGTTCACGAACGGCAGCTGACCGGAGGTATAGACGAGCGAGCCGGTCCGGATCGCGGGAATATAGGCCGCGACCGGTGCCACGACCGGAGGCAGCGTGATTCTGAGCTCGGCGAGGTTCTTCTCCCACTGGGTCACTGCGTCACCCTCCTTCGCTACTTGGGCCGCTTGAGATAGGCGACGTGCTGCTCACCGGTCGGGCCGGGCAGCACGGTGACCAGCTCCCAGCCGTCGGCTCCCCACTGATCGAGAATCTGCTTCGTCGCATGCGTCAGCAGCGGCACGGTCGCGTACTCCCACAAGGTCGTATCACTCATGTGCGAGAGCGTAGCTGTGTCTTATGGCCGCGACTTCGTCGCGGCGTGTTCGCGGCCCCTTTGTGGCTCGCGTTTGCGCGACCGCCGCTGGCGACTTCGTCGCGGACGCGGCGGCCGCGCAAAC
>NZ_JBSGEZ010000136.1:0-9113 GCF_053603155.1 Nocardia sp. NPDC004260
ACCCCACCTCAACCCCGACGAACTGGTCAACGCAGACCTCGAACGCACCCTGGCCGACCAGATCATCCTCGATCGCGACCAGATGCACCTGGCGGTGCTGTCGTTCTTCCGACGCATCCAGAAACTCCCCGGCCATGTCCGCGGCTACTTCCATGCCCCACACACCGTTTACGCTTCAACCATTTAGATCCGGGACAATGCGTGTCGGTGCTCCTGTCAATGGTTCAAGGTCATCCAATTGAAAATTGGCTCGTTCGCAAATGTGCAGCGATTCGATGAATCAAGTGCGAGGCGGTCTCGACCTGAACTGACGAAGGATCCTTCCGGCAGCCGCGTGGCCGCTCACTGGTGAGTGCGGCGTCTTCTTGATCCGGTTTGCCTTCAGCGCGATCTGGACCGACTTACTCTATGAAGAGGGGATACCCGGCCCGGACGGCAAGGACCTGACAGGCACGTTCGTGTTGCCCCCGCAGGCCATCCCGGCCGGACGCCAAGCCCATCAGTAGCGGCGCACGCGGATGATGTGGCGAAAACGCGTCGAACCCGTCAGCCGGCCATTCCGAGATCAAAGCGCGGTCTTCTCGAAGTCACCCGAAAATCGCTGGTCGGGCCGCGCAACTGGCTCGGGTCGGTAGGTGTTTGTCGCTGTGTCCGGTTCGAGGGCGAGGGGATCGGATTCATCTCGGCTGTGTGGCGGTGCACACTGTGTTCCTGTGAACGGTTTTCCTGGCGAACTCGAGTCGCTGCGCGCGGAGAACACCCGGTTGCGGAATCTGTTGCGGCTCACCGAAGAACAGGCACGCGCGGCCTCCCCGTACCAGACCGCGGCCGCCCGGACGCTGGTCGATATGCGGGCGACGCCGGAGGCGAAGGTCAGGTTCTATCTGGATCTGTTCGGCTGCCGCTTGGATACGTATGCTGTGCGGTGGGAGAACCCTCACGATGGCCGCTCAGGCTGGGCTCCGGCGATCCGGGGTCGTTGGCGTAAGGGCATGTCCGCCTCGGAAGTGTCCTATCTGCCGTTGACCGAGGACGTCGTGGACCGGCATCTGCGCGGTAAGCACCACATCGGCTTGTATCCGCTGGCCGACGACGACACCTGTTGGTGGGTGGCCGCGGACTTCGACAAGGACACCGCCATGCTGGATGCGTTGGCGTACCTCAAAGCCGCCCGCGCTACCGATATTCCGGCCGCGCTCGAAGTGTCGCAGTCCGGCCGGGGAGCGCACGTGTGGATCTTCTTCGCCCAAGCCACACCCGCGGTCTCCGCTCGGCGCATCGCCACCGGCTTGCTCGCCGAAGCGATCGGGCTGCGCGGTCGAATGAGCCTGTCCAGCTATGACCGGTTGTTCCCGTCGCAAGACACCCACACCGGCCGTGGGATCGGTAACCTCATCGCCGCCCCTTTGGCCGGAGCCCGCCGCCAACACGGCACCACCGTCTTCCTGGACCCCGCGACTCTGGAGCCGTTCGAAGACCAATGGGCGTACCTGTGCAGCATCCCACGACTGTCCCTCAAACAGGTCGGCTCGCTCGCGAATTCTCTGCCCCAACCCAAGGTCGGCCACGACGTGCGTCGCCTGCAGTTGCCGACCTCATCGAAGATCGTGCCCAGACCAGCAGCGTTTGTTCGCGCGTCGTTCGGTGCCCGCATCCAGGTGACGGCCACCGATTTGGGTCCGGCGATGATCTCCGCGGTCAAACACGCCGCCTCCATCCCCAACCCCGAGTTCTTCACCCGCCAGCGCGCCCGCCGAAGCACCTGGGACACACCGCGATTCCTGCGCAGCTACGACGAAACACCCGACGGTGACCTGATCCTGCCCCGCGGCCTGCTGCCGCTGCTTACCACACTGATCGAATCCGCCGGCAGCGCCCTGCGCATCGACGACACCCGCGTCGACGGCAGACCCCAGACCTTCACCTGCTCGACCGAACTACGCCCCGAGCAACAACAAGCCCTGCACGCCATCGACAACGCGGACACCACGCTCATCGTGGCGCCGCCCGGGACCGGCAAAACCGTCATCGCCTGCGCAGCCATCGCGACGCGCGCCACCGCCACCCTGATCATCGTCGACCGCAAAGCACTCGCCGACCAATGGCGGGCCCGAGTCGGCGAGCACCTCGGCGTGAAGTGCGGGCAGATCGGCGGCGGCCGATCCAAGACCACCGGCGTCATCGACGTCGCCTTGTTGCCCACGCTCGCCCGCAAAGCGGGTATCGAGGAACTGACAAGCGGCTACGGGTTCATCGTGGTCGACGAGTGCCACCACGTAGCCGCGGGGGCGTTCACCGACGTCCTCAACAAGATCTCGGCCAAGTACTGGCTCGGCCTGACCGCCACACCGTACCGCCGCGACCGGCTCGACGACCTCATCTACCACCAGCTCGGCTCCCACACCCACACCATCGAACCCATTAAAGCAGGCCAGCTGCCGTCCAACGACGCCGCACCAACCCCGCACCCGGTCCTGCACGTCCATCCCACCCGCTTCGCCTACAACGGCGACGCAGACCCTACCCAGCCCGGCGGGATGGCGAAGATTTACCGAGCCTTGGCCGCCGACGAAGACCGGCTCGAGCAGATCGTCGCCGACGTCACCGCAGCCCACCGCGGCGGCGCGAACATCCTCGTGCTGACCACCTGGGTCATCCACCTCATCGCGATCGCCGACAGGCTCACCAACGTCGGATGCGGCGAGGTCCTCGTCCTGCGCGGTGGAATGGCCGCCCGCGAGCGCCGATCGACCGCGGACACCATCACCGCCCACCTCGCGAGCGGATCGCCCCTGTTGATCGTCGGCACCGGCCCCTACATCGGAGAAGGGTTCGACTGCCCCGCCCTGGACACGCTGTTCCTCGCCGCCCCCGTCAAGTTCAAAGGCCGCTTGATCCAGTACGTCGGCCGCATCACCCGTGCCCACCCCGGCAAGACCACAGCCACCGTGCACGACTACCACGACGCCCTCACACCCGTCATCGCCAAAACACTTCACGACCGAGCACCCGGATACACCGAACTCGGCTTCCCCGACCCACGCAAGCACTGACCCACCCAACGAGACTCCGCCACAGGCGCATGGCTGCGGGCGGTGACGAAGACACAGCCGTGACAGGTGATGCCACTGACACGCTGGCCCAGGCAGCGCAGGCGGAGGTCGCGATCGTGATGGCGGATCTCGGCTTCGGCGATGCAGCACAGCCGCACCGGGAACACCGAGACCATAGTCGGCCTGACGGCACCGACGAAGGAGTGGTCACATTGGCCGCAGTCGCTGGCGTAGAGTCTGCGCGAACTGCTCAAGGGCTTACAGCGCACGTCCATAGACGGCGAAGAACAACAGGAACTCTGTCTGCCGCCGCAGGGCGGAGTTGGGTCCAAACCGCGCCGCCGTCGCCCACCAGGCCGAGAACGCGCGTAATGGTTGGGGCGGCGCGCGCGAATGCCGCGCTCGGGTCGATGCCGACTGGACTACCGGCCGATGTCGTGTCCACCGCTGCCCGTTGGGCCCACGGCGCTCATGACGGCTGGAACGCGCCGGATCGCGTTGTCCGCGACTGGGCGCGTGAGCTACGACAAGCAGCGAATGCCGTGGGGCGTCCGGTTCGGAACGCCGTCGACCAGGAGATCCAGGCGCCGGAGGCGAAATTCGAAGCGCTGCAGACACAGGCGGGCGCCTCCGGCTGGTCATCAGCATGCGCTTGTCGGTCACGGCCAAGTTGGATGCGATCGAGGGTGTCACGAAGCGTTGCGGCCGCGTATGGATCCGTCTCGCCGGGGTCGGCGCTGAGCTCCTGGCCGGGGTCGGTGTTGCGGCTGCGAGCTGATGCTCGGGTGCTCGGGTGCTCGGCGGGCGTACAGCGAGCGCGGCCGTGGCGAAGGCGAGGGCTCGTTCGGCACGCTCTGCTCACGTGCAGCGGCGACGAGCCCGCTGGTCTGGCGAGCCTGGTTCAGCAGCCTGCGGCGCTGCGGGTCCGCTGTGACACTGGCGCACCTCGTTCTTCAGCTCCTCCACCCGCCAGCTGATCTCGTCGACGACCACCACCGGAGTCGTGCGATCGAGCCGTGTCAGCACTGCGACGACACCAGCGATTCTTTCTTCCAAAACTGAGCATCTTCTTGCCCCTGGATTTCCAGATAACCGGCTGCGTCCCGTCCGAGCCCAGGGTAACCCCGTCACCAGGACCGAGAGGTGTTCTCTATGATGGGAACTGCACCGTGAGAGGCGAATACGACTCCCATGCATCGTTCGAGAACCTGGGCGGTCATGGTCTTGTCGCTGCCGAACCCCCCGTGACAAGCCGATCAGTGGCAGCGGGCCGGGGCCGTCGCGGCGGGACCCGGGATCCGGCATCTTTCAAGCGGACGAATCCGTGGCGGTAGGAAGCGATGTCGAGTCGGCCGTCGGGGTTGGTGATGAGAGTGTTGCTCTCGGCATCCCACAGCAAAACGTGATACCGCTGATCGCGGTCACCTTCCCGACCCACGGCATGCAAGTGGCCGATCGCCGGTGTGGTGGTGATGGCCCGTCGGCGGGAGTGTGAACCTGGTGGTGGTCGCAATGAGCGGGCAACGACCCAAATGAAGAGGCTCGTGTGATCGACACGCCGGGAAGTGCACGGCCGCTTGATGTAGGTGCCGGTGATCGGCGCTACACGCATCGCTACGATGACCGCCGTGGGAGAAGAATCCCGTCGACATCCGGATGCGTGAATCCCTCTCCGGCATCCAGCGGTCGATCACTCGGCCGCTACCCACGCAATAAGGAAGTTTACTCAGTCGACACGCCTCGGCGTATCCGCGCTATCCGGTCTATATGCCTTGAGGTCCGCCAGGGGCGGCTCAAGCCACCCCTGTAGCTGTTGTGTTCCGAAGTCCGGGGCGCGACGCCTATCTATCTCCCGTATTCCGGCCGTGCCGGTCAACAGGTTCCGGACCGCTCATGGTGGAGGTCAGGCGGAGTGCGGAAGGTTCCGCAACGCCTGGATCGCCTCGTCGACAGTGATCATCTTTCGCTCTGGATGCTCGGTTGCCTCGATCTGGTGATCGACCCATTCCCGCAGCAGGCTGGACACATCGGTGCCGCGTTCCTTCGCCAGCTCGGCGAGTTTATCCTTCTGCGCTTTCGAGAAACGGACCGTTGTCGGCACCAGCCCTGCTGACTCCATCTCTGCGGCATCCGGCACCGGCAGTTCGGACACATCGGCTGGTTCGCTGCTGCGAACCAGCCGCCCCGCCAGAAAATCGGCCATCAGATCGGCGTCGGCGGCCTGAGCGCTCAGTTCTTCGATGCGGTGTTCGATGTTCATTGCTGTGCCTCCCACACGGTGTATTCAGCGGTCTCGTCCACCTCAAGGGGGCGAGCTGCGTAGATCAGCCAGTCCCAGTGATCTACTTGGATTACCACCACGGCGAGGGCGCGACCTTCAACCGTGCGGCTGAAGATCTGGAGCACTCGCGCGTCGACCTTCGACTCGATCCGCTGCGGCCACCGCCGCGGATATCCGAGTGCCTGCATTACCTCGGCTTTCGTGACGTCGTGAAGGTACTGAGTGTCTGCCACGTCGTCCCGAAAGTGATAACCCACAACCGAGAGCATACAAGCGAATACACCGGTGCGGAATAACTTGCACCTCCGCCGACCAATATTGGGGCCAGGGGGTGTCTCGGAGGTGACCGGCCCGTTCCTCGGCCCGCACGGTCGCCGCGGTCAAAGCGCTGGCCGACCAAGCGCAGCCGTTCGAGGAGGCCCTGCTCGATGATCTCACCCTCGAACACCAACCGCTCGACCGGGCCCGCTACATCAAAGCCCTCGCCACCACCGCCGGGCAACGCAAGGTCGTCGGGTTGGCGGACCGATTGATCACCGCCCACACCAAGACCGTGGACTGGCTGACCACTGTCCTTGCCGAAGACGCCCTCGGCGGACCCGCCACGCTGCGCCCCACCCTGCTGAAAGCAGCAACCGGGACCGCGGTGAGACCGTTCAACCGCCCGTCGACTGGTCCGCTCGCGGCCTGGACCGGGCGCTGGACACCGTCCGCACCACCCGGCCCGCCCTCGGGGAACTGCTCGCGCAAGGCGGCCGCGCCAGGGACGTCGCGGTCAAAACCTTCACCGCGTCCCGGGACGCGGCGCTGGCTACCGCCGAGCAGGTCACCCGACGTGCACTCGATTGATAGAGTGAGCTACGCGTCATGATGTTGCGGCGGAGTTAGATCGCTATATGGGCGTCGGTGGTCAGCATGGTCTGCGATCGAAAGATTCAGACCATGAACACGAGCAAGGTGCGTACAAGGCACAATGAAATACTTTGATAACAAACTGCGTGAGTTTTTACAGCACATTAAATCAGGACTAGATGATTCCATCTATTATGTAGCCCGAATCAAGGAGAGGCCGTTACGTGAATCAACTACCGTACTGAAAGGCGGCGTCGAACGGCAGGTCGATATAGACCATGACGCTGGATCTAGCTTTCCTGGTGCGGGTGAGCCTTTCGTCGTTGACAACGCAGCGCAATCGCCATGGCAGCAGGTGCGAGCGATGCACTTGACCGTGGATGATGAATTGACAAAGACCCTCGGGCGTGGCGTCAACCGAACCTTCGTCGTACGCGACACCGGCAACAACGGCTTGTACATCTACAAGCCGGCCTCCGGAGAGAATTTCGACGGCGTCGACTGGATCCCTCCTATACCAGGCGAACTGGCAAAGAGGGAAGTTGCAGCATTTCGCATAGACCAACTATACGGCTTCGGGCGCGTACCGCCGACCATTATAGCCAATGGCCCACATGGACCGGGATCGCTACAATCGTACATCCAATTAGGAAAAGCGAAGAAATGGAACCAATACGATACTGTGCAACGACAGCAGGCAGCGATTCTCCATCATACTATAGGCCATATCGATGGCGGCCCGGAAAATTACGGACCCGACCTGGACGGCAATTTGATTTCCTATGACCACGGGCTTGCTTTTCCCGAGGCGCCGCACCCGCCAGCTCATCACTTCGACTCGGATTTCATCATAACTCATCGCGGGGAACAAATCGATGAAACGGTGATGCGTGCCGTTGATGCTGTTGAGCCGGACAGAATTCATGCCGCGCTCAACGGTCTGGTGAGCGAGAGCGCAATAGAAGGGGCGGTGATTCGACACGAGACCGTGAGATCGGCAGGGATGATCCCTCGCGCATGATCTGTAGGTGCACGAAGTATGCTGATTCCGGAACCAATCCGCGACAGTGGGGAGTCGGGCATGGAGCGGCGTGTGAGCACAGTCTTCCGCCCAGCTCTCGACAGCGTCCTCACTTCGCCGATGCATCCGCAATCGGGCAAGTCAGGGGTGCCGTTAAAAGACGGCATGGCGGCATGCATTACATCACTCTCGCTGGAACCGACGGATGCTCATTAAGAAAAACTTTTGGGGAACCCACCTGGAGGGATTCTGCCGTGTTGCTGCACCTCGGTGAGTCGGTCGATGACCCGGTCGACGGCAGATGGGCGCAGCTTCAGGTCGTTCAAGGCGACGCGCACGTGAGCCGGATCGACAGCGCGAACGGCATCCAATACCTCGCTGTCGAACGGTATCCCTTGATATCGGCTGCCGAATGGATCCAATGAACTGGCGAAGAATTCGGGCGTTTCAGGAAAAGCTAATCCGTGGTCGATCGCGACGATATTTCCGTTCAAGTCGGTTCGGAAGTTGCCATAAGGGTGGCGGTCGGTGTTGCCGATGATGTAGTCGAATGCCGCCATCCGCTGTTGTTGCAGCTTCGGATACTCCGTGGGGTTACGCGCACCCGTCGACGGTACGAATTGTTGCACCGATCCCCAGCCCTTGGGCCCTCTGACCATAGCGGTAGGTGGCACGAGGCCGAACCCGAGCGCCTCGTCGACACGGAAAGCAGCAACCTCCCTCTTCGCATACTCGCCCGGCCTCTTGGGTATTCCGACACTACCAGCGGAGGTGACGGTGAGGTCAAGATTCTCGCCGGAGATCGGCTTGTAGATGTTCAGGTCACCGTCAGTGGAACGCAGGAGGTACACATCATTCGAATGTTCCTCTTTTATCCGCGGTTCGGCTCCGCCGCGACGGCTGGGCTTCAGCAGACGCCGGGCCTGCATGGTTTGCTCGCGAGCACTGGCCACGTATCGGACCTGCTGAACACCAGCCGATGACACCTGCCGAGCTTCGGCCACCATCGATGTCGGCGACAGACCTCGGGAGTCGACTTCCGTGAACCGCTCGACCGATTCCACGAGCAGTCCGTTCGCCCCCTTGAGAGGGCGTGCGGCAGCCTCCCCTCCTCTGGGAATCCAAACACCCAAACCATCGGCCATCTGGCGCAGAAGCCGGGTGATGCCATTACTCACCGCAACGGCCACCAAAGACCAGGGAAGCCAATCCAGGGTCCCATCGAACGGTGACCAAGGACTCGGCGGTCATGGTCGATGCCCGTGGTGAGGGCTTTCGTCGACAAAGCGGTAGTAGCTCATTCGGAACGGCTGAAGCAGCGCCTTCATAAACTCCGCCCCGTCTCGCGGCAGTACACGGCGAGCCTCACCAAGGATTTCGATACCATCGTCGAACCACGCCCGAGCGAGAAGGCAACCCTGCGGATCCGCGACATCGAGAACGACACCTTCATGCTGGGTCAACCGGAATACGGCAACCATCTCCGCGCGCCCGGACCCGAGATCATAGACGACAACAACGGTCGGATATTGTTCAATCATCATTCAACACACAGGACCTCTCTACTTTTACCAGCCTCGAACGGAGGCTGGGACAAGGTGTCAGCATAGATATGCCCCGTGGCATTGGCCGGTCAGACGCGTCGCGTCCGGCGCTGATCTTGCGCCAGACAGGTTACCTGCTGCCAGCCGACCACACGTCCCGCAGCATGGGGCAGGCTCGTGACCAACGATCTCGTGAAAACTGGCGTTTAGAGTGGTCGGCCCTCGTCGTTGTGTGCTGAGTAGTTATTGAACTGAAACTCTTGGTTTCCTTGCTCGTTGATGGTTGTGTGAGTGATCAGGACGCGCGGCGGTTGTCGCCCGCTGCGCAGGAGGTGGTGCGGTTGCGGGTGGTGGCCGCGCTG
>NZ_JBSGEZ010000137.1:0-8976 GCF_053603155.1 Nocardia sp. NPDC004260
CCGGGGACGCCGTCTCATTTCAGTCCTCGCAGGACAAGCAACAAAAGCGTTCCCCGGAGGTCCCAGCCATGAACGAAGGTAGTGCTATCAGCACATCGAAAGTCCACAGCTACCTCGACGGGCACCCTGAGACGAAAGCCGCGATTACCAGCATTCTGCTCAACCAGCCCACGGTCAGCGGTGACGACTTGGTCGACAAACACATGGCACCGATGGTCGCCGCGCTGTTCAAGCAGATCACCGCCGAGGTGTCACCCGAGACACTGTCGAAAGCCCAAGCCGCGTTCTACATCCAGGAGCTGAGCGTGTTCGCCCGCTACAACTCCGACTTCCTGCGCCAGGCCGCCGACACCGTGCAGGGCGGATGTATGGAGCTGGCACACGAGTTCCGTCGCAACCATCTCGAGGAGGGTGGTGAGCGAGGCAAGGTGCCCGCGCACTACACCCTCTACTCCGGGGCGCTGCTGGCCGATCTCGGACTGCTGGTCAACGGGCACATCCCCGCTCCGGAGACCGCCACATTGGTGTCGCTGCACGACTGGCTGGTCATCGGGTCGTCGGTGAGCCGCATCTGCGGCGGCTACTACGCCACCGAAGGCGTCGCGATCGACGAGACCGAGCTGCTGCGCAAGATCACCGACCGCTACGCCGCTCTCACCGTCGGCGCCGAAGCGGCACTGCCGAACCTGGACTACTACTACTCGCTGCACCTGGACGAAGGCCACGAAGCCGCGGCCGTGGAAGGCCTGAGCGTGGAGGCCGCCCACATTGAAGGCATCGCGCGGTTCATCCGCGAATACCGCACCTTCGGGCTGGACCTGCCGCAGATCGTCGACGGCTGGCTCCAAATCCTCCAGGGCATGACGTTCTGGTGGTCGCAGCTGGCCACCCGCGCCGCCACCCTCCCCTGAGCACCCTGTCCCGCAGTAACCCATCAAGAAGAAGGAGATCACTATGTCGCCGATGCTCAAGAGCGGCGTCCGCCCCGACGCGCTGAAGGCCGGTGTCCGGCCGGACGCGCTCAAGTCCGGTGTGCGCCCGGACGCCGGGCTCAAGGCCGGTGTCCGGCCCGACGCCCTCAAGGCGGGTGTGCGCCCGGACGCCTCCTGAGGTCTGAACTCACACCCCAACCCCGGTGGGGGCCACGCGACGGCACATTTCGTGCTCGCCCGTGGCCCCGCCACCCCCGATTCGGCCCGATCGAGGCGTCCGCTGGCGAGCTCCGGCTCCGCCGCCGAGCCCTCGACCCTCGTCCAACCTCAGCGTGGAGAGTGAGCATGATCATCGCGGCGCGCCAGTCCACCCAACGGCGCCCCTCGGCAGGAGCGTCCGGCCCGGTCCGGCGCGCCTTCGGCCCCGACCTGATCGCGCGCATGGACGCGCTGTGCGCGCGCGGTCGCACCGAAGGCCCACTCGATCTGGCACGCGACTACTTCGCGGCCGCCGCAACCGCCACGGTAGGCATCGTCGTCGGGCACCCGATCCTCACCCTGGTGTGCGTGATCTACATCGGCATCCGCCAGCGGCACTTGTCGAATCTCACGCACGAGGCGATTCACACCAAACTCACCCGCTCACGCCGGGCGAACACCATCCTCGGGCATCTCAACTGCCTCGCGCTCGGCGAGCCATTCACCCCGTACCGGCGCAGCCACCGGATCCACCACGCCAAACTCGGCAGCCCCGAAGACCCGATGCTGCGCTCCTACATCTCCCGCCGCGCGCACGCCCCCTGGCCGGACACGCGGACCTTCATCACCCAGGTGATCCTCCGCAACGCGCTGTGGCAGCTGCCCAAATACGGATTGCTCACCCTGGCAGGCAAAGCCGGTGACGAGAGCTGGAAAGCCGCCACAACCCGGTGGGCCGTATGGACCGCCGTCGCCGCCGCGGCCACCATGATCGGGCACGGTGTCGACTTCGCGCTCTACTGGCCGCTGCCGCTGATCGTGGTCCGCCCCATCGTCACCTGGCTGACCGACCTGGGCAACCACGCCGGTCTGATCCACAACACCGACGTCATCCGGCAGACCCGCGGCTGGAACTCGCATGCGCTGACCCGGCACCTGCTCGGCGGCCACAACGACGACATGTTCCACCCGATCCACCACTGGTTCCCCAACATCGGCTGGCGTGAACTCCCCGAAGCCGCCGCGATCCTGCGCGAGAACTATCCCCGCTGGCATGACGTGCCCTGGTGCAGCGGGTTCTTCTTCCGCCGACGCGCCACCCCGCACATCCCCTCGGTGCTCGACGACATCGTGACCCGACTGCACCACCAGCTCGCCGAACATCAGCCCAACACCTGACCCCAGGCCACATCGCCCGCGCCGACAGCTCTACACCTGAACAGGAACCGATCCGAATGTCCCTGCCCGTCAACAGCTTCGATGAATGGACGCCCCTGCGCGAAGTCATCGTCGGCGAGCCGCACAGCTACACCTCCCACGACATCGACGCCAGCTTCCGGCTGTTCTACCTCGACAACGTCACCCCCACCGCCGCCGAAGGCAGTCGGGAACTGGCGATCCCGCCCGCGCTGGTCGACGAACTCGAAGAAGACGTCGAAGGGCTCTGTGCAGCCCTCACCGAAGCCGGAGTGCGAGTTCTGCGTCCCGCACCAGTTACCGAGCGAGCCATGATCGGCTCGCCCTGGTGGTCGGCGCGGGAAACGCCGCCGCTGAACGTGCGCGATCAAACGATCATTCTCGGGGGCACCATCCTCGAGACCGCGCCCCACATCCGCGGTCGCGTATTCGAAAACGACTACCTCAAACCACACTTCTACCGATACCTGCAGGCCGGATCCGGATGGATGTCGATGCCCCGGCCCGCGCTGGCGCGCCGGTCACTGGATCCGAGCTTCTTCCACGGCCAGCCCTTCGACCTGTCGGCAGTCACCGGCGACACCGACACCCGCGAACTGCCGGGTTTGGGACACGAGCTGATCTTCGACGGCGCCCAATGCATGCGCCTCGGTCGCGACATCCTCGTCAACGTCGCCAACGCCAACCACGAGCTGGGCTTCACCTGGCTGCGACGCACCTTCCCCGAGCTGCGGTTCCACCGGCTCGACGCCATCGCCGACAGCCACATCGACAGCATCGTGGTGCCCCTGCGGCCCGGCCTGCTGATGCTGCGCTCGATGCACTACCTCGAGGCGCTACCCGAACCGCTGCACAGCTGGGACATCATCATCCCGCCCGAACAGGACGAAGACGCCTTCCCCGACTACAGCAGCTTCGGCTTCAATCTGGCCAGCCGCTACATCGACATCAACGTCCTCTCGGTCGACGAGGACACCGTCGTGGTCAACAGCCTGTGCCCGGACCTGATGCGCACCCTGGAGAAGAAGGGCCTCACCGTCATCCCGGTCCAGCACCGCCACCGCCGCCTGTTCGGCGGAGGGTTCCACTGCTTCACCCTCGACACCGTGCGCGATGGCTCCTGCGAGGACTACCTCGCATGAGTGCCGCCACGACCGCACATCCGGCATTGAGCGCGCGCGAGGCCATCGAGGTCAAATCCGACCTTCTCTTCGACATCCGAACCCTGCTGCGCAGCCGAGGCTTCGCCGAGACCGTCACACCGACGTTCCGGCAGGCCGACGACCTCACCGGCAAACGCGCCACCGCCGCCGTCGGCGGCCGCGACGGATGGCTGCGCAGCATGATCGGCCCGGCCCTGCGCCACCAACTCGCACACACACCGAAGGTGTTCGAGATCGGCGCCTGCTTCCGCAACGACCCTGCCGACGCCACCCACATTCCCGAGTTCACGATGCTGGATCTCTACGCCGCCGAGTCCAGCTACGACTACCTGCTCGAACTCGCTGAGCACCTGGTGCGACTCGCCCACTCCGGCACCCCGCGGCGGATCTCGGTCGCCGAGCATCTGGGCGCCACACTCGGCGCGGACCTGACCCGCGAAACCCTCGACCCGTACATCGCCGCGCTGGCCCGCCACCTCGATCAACCGGCCGACACACCGCTGCACGACCTGCTCGACACCTACATCGCCACTGAGCTCGAGCCGACCAGCGCCGGAGCAGCGGTGTTCCTGGTCGATATGCCGCTGGGCGGCAACGAGCCGTGCGCCAAGCTGCGCGACGGCACCGCCGCAGTCCTCAACCGGTTCGAGGTGTTCATCGACGGTGTCGAGGTCGTGCACGGCTACGAGGACGAAACCGACGCCGAAGCATTCATCGCCCGCGCCAGCGCGATCGGCCTCTACAACCGCGAGCAGTCATTGGTGCAGAAGGCGATCAACGACGGTGTCGTGCCTGCCCGCAGTGTCGGCCTCGGCATCGGCATCGAACGCCTCTGCATGGCCGCCACCAGGGCCCGCGACATCAGACTGTTTCAGCAGTCCGCGGTGTTCTGACCCGCGCACCACGGCACACCCCGCACGTCCCGGCTCGGCCAGTCGCGTTGCACTACGCTGACCGGGACGGTGCCAGGATGTCGCACCGCGCATGAATTTTGCTCTGTCACAATAAATTTCGATCGAAAGGGGAAAGCCGATGTATGAAGGTGGCTGTCTGTGCGGGCAAATCCGCTTCCGCGCCGATGGTGAGGCCATCTGGCCGCATCTGTGCTCGTGTCCGCACTGCCAGAAACTCGGCGGAGCCCCGGTCGTGGCCTGGGTCGATTTCCCCCTCGACACGTTCGCGTGGACCGGCGCCGGCGGGGAGCCGACGTGGTTCAACACCTGGCCCACCACCAAGCGCGGGTTCTGTCCCACCTGTGGCTCGCTCGTCGCCGCGTTCGACGATGGTGGCACCGCGATGGGCATCACGATGATGGCCCTCGACGACCACAGCGCGCTGACCCCGGTGCACCAGGGCAGCAAAGACAACGCCGTGCCGTGGTTGCCGGTGATCGAAACGACGGACGCCGGCGTCTGACCTACCCCCTGATCGCCGCGCCGAGCACCCGCCCGGCGCGGCGATTCCGAATCACATGACTGTGGTGCGGTAGAGCAGGCGCTGGTGACGAGTGTGATCGCACGGTGAGGCGGTGTGCATCGTAGCCCGGTTGTCCCAGATGACCAGATCACCCACCGCCCAGCGGTGCGAGTAGACATACCGGTCGGCGGTGGCGTGGGCGTGCAGCTGATCCAGCAGTTGCTGCGAGCGGGTTTCATCGACGCCGAGGACGCCGCGGATGATCATGTCGCCCAGTAGCAGCGACCGACGACCGGTCAGCGGATGCAGCCGCACCAGCGGATGCACCACATCCGGCACCTGCGCACGCTGATCGTCGGTCAGCGGCACCTTCGCCGGGTTGTCGGCGGCCTGCCGCTCGAACAAGTGCACCATCGAATGCACCGCCTCGAGCCCGTCGACCAGGGCGCGCAGCTCGTCCGGTAGATCGTCGTAGGCGGCGGTCGTGTCGGCGAACCGGGTTTCACCACCCACCTCAGGTGCGATCACCGAGTACAGCAGCGACACCGCGCTCATCTGCGGCTTCCACGACAGATCGGTATGCCACTCCACTTCGTTGTCACCGTCGTACAGCCCGATCGGCACCCCATCGCGATGAATATTGCTGATCGTCACAATCTGCGGGAAACCGGCGACCGTGTACTGATCCTGCACATGGATTTCGGGTTCACCGAACAACCGACTCACACGGACATGATCATCGTGAGACAGGTCCTGGCCCCGGACGACGAGGACCCGGAACGTCATCAAATCCTCGACAAGCCGGGTGGCCTCGGATGCCTTCAGCGGTTGGGAAAGGTCGATGCCGGAAACATGCGCTGCAAAGGAGCTTTCCAGCGGGTCGATTTTATAGCAGCTCACCGTCAGATTTTAGCCCCACCGGGACGAGCACTTGGCATAATTCGCATGTGTTAATCGGGCAGATATGGAGTGCCACAACCGGCTTCGCTGTGGCGCTGCCCGAGTGAACTAGCACCTGTCCATCCAGTGCGTGAGCTATCATTCCGGCATGAGCCAGGGGATTCCGCTGAAAGAATCTGCCATGAACCGATCACGCGTCGAATCATTGGCCGCCGATCTGTCCCGCGTCGAACCGAGCTTCGACACCGGAAGGTTCGTCGCAGACGTCATGGCGCAACTGCCGCACCTGGAGCTGAAGGCCCGAATCGCCTGTGTAGCGGACGTATTGGCCTCCCACCTGCCCGCCGACATCGGTGCCGCTACCGCGATCATCCTCGCTGCCCTGCCCCCGCACGACGATGCCACCTTTACCGGCAGCGACTTCGGCCTCTACACCTACGCTCCATACTCAGATTTCATCGCCCGCTACGGCTGCACACGCCGCAACCTTGAATCATCACTGAATGCCCTGAAAGAACTGACAAAGCACTTCACCGCCGAAGACGCGCTGCGTTATTTCATCAACGCATTCCCTGACGAAACGATGAACACTGTCAGGATATGGAGCCATGACCCCGATTACCACGTACGGAGGCTGGCCAGCGAAGGAACACGCCCGGTCTTGCCCTGGTCACCTCGCATCAACTTGCCCATCGACACAGCGATCCCAGTCCTGGACAACCTCTATAGCGACACCTCGCGATTCGTCACACAATCGGTGGCCAACCACGTCAACGACATCACCCGCACCGATCCCGACCTCGCGCTGTCCATATTGAACCAGTGGCGGACGTCGAACAATCAGCGCCTAGCCGAGATGACATTCATCATCAACCAATCACTGCGAACACTGGTGAAAAAGGGCCACCCCGGCGCGTTCGAATTCCTCGGCGTATCCACCACACCCATGGTCAAGGTCACCGGCCTGAAAGTGGACGCCTCCACCGTAACGATCGGCGACACCCTGGGCTTCAACCTCACCCTCCAGTCGACCGGCGCCGGCACCGAACGCGTCATCATCGACTACGTCCTGCAGTACCCGCGCGCCCGCACCGGGCACGGCGAAGCCGTGTTCAAATGGACCACCATCGAGCTGCCGCCCGGCGAAACCCGCCACATGACCCGGTCGCAGTCACTGCGCTCAACGGCCAACCGCAAACTCGCGCCCGGCACCAGCCGGTTACACATCCAGATCAACGGAACCCGCGTGGCCGAGACCGCCTTCGAACTGCTCCCTGCGGCCCACTCCTGACCGCGCCGTGCTCGATCGGACGAGCGGCAAGGTAGAGCAGCGGAAAGACCCCGGTATCTTCGTCACCTCGGAGTAGTCGATGGGAATCACCTCGATCCCGCGCACCCGAAGCTCGGCCGCGATTCGCTCGCTACGCTCAGCGACGACCACCACCCCCGGCGCAAGCGCAAGGACGTTCACCTCTACCCCCAGGGCTTCCTCGTCGGTGACGGAAATCAGGTCGAAGTGCTCACCGAACCAGCGCATCTGCACATCGTCGAATACCGATCGATGAACCAGCGCTAGTTCCGGCGCGACGATATTGAAGTGGTCGTCCAAGTGCACGATCCCGTCGCAGACGAACTCGATCGGTGTCACCAGCCGCTCAACGCCGAGCTGGTCCAGCCGGTGCCGCAGTGCTTCCACCCCGGCCGGTGAGGTCTCCTCGCTCAGGCCGACGAGAACGTGCCCGTCGTGGAGCATCACGTCGCCGCCCTCAATTGTCCCGGCATCGAGATAGGTGACCCGATCGATGTGCTCACAAAGCCGCCGTAACCCCGCGAACTCTCCGTGCCGCCGCGGTGAGTTCAATCGGGACACCACGAACACGTCATCGACAACAAATCCCAGGTCACGGGTGTAGTGCTGGGCATAGCACCCTGGCACCTGATCAGCGAGCACCACCTCCACACCCCGGCCACGCATTAGGTCGATGAAACGGCATTGCTGTGCGCGCACTCGCTCGACCGAGTACGTCGCCCACCGGCTGGTCGCGAGCTGCCGTGTGAGCACCGGATCCAGCGAGCCGGACAGGTCTGGCACTGCGGGTCCAGCGTGGCGCATCAGCACCGATCGCAACTGTCCGTACTCGCTGGCCACCCCAACTGGTCTCACTAAGCACTCCTGCACTGAATACCGTTGCTGGCCGTGCCGACGCTACCGCGCACGCCCGTCGCATGGGATGCCCGAGATCAGTTCTGGGGCGAAAGCGATACGCCTGACCCCGCGCTCGGATAGTGCCTCGGCTGTCGCTACCACTGGCGCAGTCCCATCTTGTAGCCGTCGAAAGTCAGTGACTGGCGAGCGCCGCTGACACGCAGCAGGCAGTTGGCCACCACGACGAGGGAGATCAGACGCGGCGCGCCGGGCCGACCGCGAGGCCATTCGTACCACCAGTGCAGATCGTCAGGTTGCTGGCTGGGCAGTGCCAACCGCTCTCCGTGACGCAGCACGTCGACGTCACATCGGGCCAGTGCGCTGCGAACGTCGTCGGGCAGGTCTTGGTGCGGGATCAGGACCGCCCAGCGCTGGCTTGGCACATACGGCGCGAAGGCGGCGAGGGTAGGCATGCAGCCGCCCACAGCGTCGTATGCAGCCGCGGCGAGGCCAGCGGGTGCCAGCACAACGGTCACGGCATCGTCAGCCACCAGGTCCACGCCGCGCCCGTCGCTGCCTGCTGCGACAGGTATGCCGCGGTTCTCATACGCGGCGACCCACGCGGTGACCGTGTGCAGATCGGCCACTTCGCTCCACGGGAGGCCTAGCTCACCGTCTAGTACGGCTCTTGCTGCGCTGGCGAGTCGGCACGGCCTGAGATGCCAGCTGTGCTCGCGCCAGTACTCGCGAGCTTCCTTCGGCGACATCCGCATCGGCGGCATATCGCAGGTGAACTCTTCGTCCTCCATGCCCATGGGCTCTCCATTCCAGAGTGTTGTCGGTCGGTCGCGGTGTTGCTACGGCGTGATGCGATGCGGTCGGTCCCGAGATGCGTGGGTAGGTACAAGGCATGTGGCTCAACGCCTCTTAGTGAGCGTCCGGGAACTTCCTGTGCTGGACTGTTGCCGCTGAAGCGGGGTGCCTTGAGGGCCTGGTATGAAGGGGAGTTGTGGTAACAGAGCTG
>NZ_JBSGEZ010000138.1:0-8291 GCF_053603155.1 Nocardia sp. NPDC004260
CGTCATCCGCGCCGGGCTGGGCACCGGCGGAGCCGGAAGCGATCCCGACCGCGGCGACGAGCCCCGCGGCCACCGTGACGATTTTCCTCATCTTGATTCCTTTCTGATCAGTTCTCTCTGGTTTTGAGGTATAGGCGACCGCCGACGCGCTTCGCTCCTATTGCGCTCGCGGCGTTCTGGGGAAGTCGATGATGTCCGACTGGACGGCAGCTTTTAACTGGCCTACGCTGCGCAGATTTGACGTCGGAGTCGGCGAAATCGCTTATCTATGGCGTATGGGGCCGACCCCAATGACGACCGTGGTTGTCGACAAATTAATCGGCTGCATGCTCGCGGCGGAACTCGGTCCCACCGGATGCTGCTCTCACAGACGCAAGTGGCGGCGTTGACGCGATTCCTCGTGCCGAGCCGATAGGGCGGTCAGACAATTGCTACCGGCTGAGCAAAGGAGCATCCGCCGACATATGAAACCACCAAACATGCAAACACTTAGACCGCAAAATGCTGAGCACGATAGCAACCGCGAGTCGAATGGCGCTCGATCACTCCGCAGGTTCCCCCGACTTCGCCGCCGCGGTGAGGGCATTCAAGTGCCGTGCCGATAAGATCTCAGGTGGATTCGATCACGATCACACGCCACTCAACCTTTTGCCTCTTTCTACGTTTGCGCGGCCCGACTCGTAGCGCATCTGCCCTCTTGGGGCGCGCTGCGATGGCTTCTCAATCACGCGGATGGCAGTCACCCGTCCCTCCTCTTTGATCGGCGGGTTACCCTTACGCTAACTGTAAGACTTTTGTCTCGATTGTCAATATGGAAGTTCGTGAGGTGTTGGGCGCGGTACTTGGTGCCGGAACCATGGGTGTCGGCACCGCCGTCACCGTCGCGCGCGCCGGGCACTTGGTCCTGCTCGCCAACGTCAGCCAAGAAGACTCGGGCGCTGGGGCGGGGGCGTACCTGCCCGAGAGCGTGCGGACCCGGAGCAATCCGGGCACCGCGCCCAGGTACGACACAACAGCCTGACCGAAGCTGTCGACCGGGCCGTGCGTGCGCACCGCAGGTGTTTGCACGATCAGCCCGCCAGCGAGGCTGCCGCGCAGTCCGCGCCCGCGCTCACCCCAGTGGCACGACGGAGGGCAGAGGCGGCACGCCAACGGTGGGCTGAGGCCATGCGTTGTGGGACAAAGGTGTCGTGCACACCGCGATCTGCCGCGGCGAGTCGCTCGAGTCCGTTATCGGGGCGGCTATGGCGAACTCGCGGTGGCGCTGCACGCGGCGGGATGGCGCGACCGCGGTGGCGGCATGCTCGACCCGGTCGTCGACGTCCCGCATCGGAGTCGGCCTCCCGGAAGTTCCCTCGACGAGACACGACTCGCGGTCGCCGCCCTCCACCAGGCGATGGCAACCGAGCCCCTCTACCGCAGCGTTTTCCGTCGAAGCGCCGGCCTCACCGGTGCGGCAGCGCAAGACTCGACCGCCCAACCTGCACTGGTGGGCAAGCCAGCTTCAACGCGCGCTCGACATCGAACCGGCGCGTCATTGACCCGAGCGGCGACGCAAGCTTGCCGGAAGCCTTGTCGAGGAAGATCTGCTCGCACCCGGCGACGGTAAGCGCGTCATGCGGGGCCTCGGGAGCTGATCGCGGGTGGAGATTTCGAACACGAGCCTGGCGACCCAGCCCTGGCCAGACGACTGCCTCGCGCTCGATGGGTTGCCCGCCAGTACCGGCGTCATCAGCCATGTTCACCAGCATTCGATGTCCGGCAATCCGCTGGCGATGCTCAGCGACGCGGCGATCTCGGCATGGGCTTGCCTGGGGGAGCGACCAACACGGGCACTACGCGACCGTTCCGCGCGCGGAGTGAGCGCGCGGCTTGGCGTGCGCCTGACCTTGCGCCGCACTGCCGTTGCGACGGCCGCTGCTCTGGCGCGGTCCGCCGCCGCCCCTGCGTGTGCCGCCACTGCTACGGTACGGTCCGCTGCTGCGGCGGTCGTCTTCACGTGCCGCCCGCTCGCTGTAGGAGGGCGCGACGAATGGGGCGATGGTGCCGACGAGTTCGGCCACCACGGGCGAATCGGCGGTGACCCGTTGCGGGGTTACAGTGATCTCGGCCCTGCGCATGAGGTCGGCCACGTCGCGTCGTTCGCCGGGCAGCACCAGGGTGATCACTTCACCGGAGTTGCCTGCCCGCGCGGTACGGCCCGAGCGGTGCAGGTACGCCTTGTGTTCGGCGGGCGGATCAACGTGCACGACCAGCTCGACACCGTCGACGTGCACGCCGCGGGCGGCCACATCGGTCGCCACCAGCACCAGGGCATCGCCGGCGGCGAAGACCGCGAGGTTGCGGTCGCGGGCGCTCTGCGAGAGGTTGCCGTGCAGATCGACGGCCGGAATTCCGGCGAGGGTCAGCTGCTTGGCCAGTTTGCGAGCCTGATGTTTGGTGCGCATGAAGAGGATTCGCCGACCCGAACCCGAGGCGAGCCGGTGTACGACCTCGCGCTTGGCTTCGACGCTCGCAGTTTCGAAAACGTGATGGGTCATGGCGGCGACCGGGGAGTTCGCCTCATCGACGGAATGCAGCTCGGCATCCGGCAGGAAGCGGCTGACCAGCTTGTTGACGCCGTTATCCAGGGTGGCCGAGAACAGCAGGCGCTGACCGTCGTTCGGGGTGGCCGCGAGAATGCGGGTCACACCTGGCAGGAACCCGAGGTCGGCCATGTGGTCGGCCTCGTCGATCACGGTGACCCGGACGGCATCCAGGGAGATCAAACGTTGGTTCATGAGATCCTCGAGCCGGCCGGGGCAGGCGACGACAATGTCGACCCCGGCGCGCAGCGCCCGGACCTGCCGGTTCTGCGGGACCCCGCCGAAAATTGTGGTGACGGTCATGCGATAGGTCGCGGCGAGGGGTTCCAGCGCGGCCGTGATCTGGGTGGCCAATTCCCGAGTCGGCGCCAGCACCAGGCCGGTCGGGCGACTCGGTGCGCGCCTACCGGCGAGACCGCCGCCGAGTCGGTCGACCATCGGAATGGCGAAGGCGAGCGTCTTGCCGCTGCCGGTCCGGCCACGGCCCAGCAGGTCGCGTCCGGCCAGGGAATCGGGCAGGGTGTCGGTCTGGATCGGAAAAGGTTCGGTGATCCCGGCGCGAGTCAACGCCTTCACCAGCGGTGCGCTCACGCCGAGCGCGGCGAAAGAGATGTCAGCAGAACTCATAGGTGTTGCGGGCCTTTCGGGCATCAGGTGGCGCCCGAGCCGTCTGTGGACCTTCCGGGTCCGCGCCGGGGGCACGAAGTGGCGAGATTGCCGATGGGCAAAATCGATCGCCGTAAGAAGAGCGGATGCGGCAAGCGCTAGTTGCGAAGCGAATGCGATCTACGACGCTTGGCGTGACATGTCACGCACTTGATCAACAATAGCCTGTGATGGGCGGTTCGTACTCATCGGGTGAGGTTTCTCGCCCGCCTGATGGGTTGCCGTGCGATTGCGCAGCCGCGAAATCTGCAGGCGTGGCCAAGAGGGAAACGCCGGGACGCGACACTTGGACCTTAACGTCGAACGCCTCGTGCACAGCAGGTCAGGGGCTGGCGACGGCGAGTTGATCGGACCACATCTCCTCCGCACGACAGGCGTACGCGGGCGCTTGATGTCAGTCGACAGCCCAGACCGGGGTTCCGGGCAGCCTGCTGCGGCTGTCACCGAGCGAACAGGTGGATGCCCGCGTTCTGACGGTGCCGAAGCATCGCGGCGGGGCTCAGCCTAGCGATACGCATGGGGATCGAACCTCTCGTCGACTACTTGGGACACGAGATCGGTCCAACCCTCGTCGTTCCCCTCCGATTCCACGCGAAGCTGGATTGGCCCGACATCACCGACAGAGACGGACACTGACCAGTTGCGTCCAGCTCCGCGCGGAGTGAGGGCGAACCCCTTTCCAGCACAGCGACTTCCGAGGTGCCAGATGTGCGGAGTCTCATCGTCGGGACTGCTAGATGGGCTCAGAGGCAACCGCGTCGAAAGAAGGGATACGGTCCAACCGGCAGGACCCCGACGATCGGGCCGAGGCGAACCACAGGGCCAGACCAACGGCGTTGGATACCCGAAACACAACCCGGGCCGATCCCGATAAGGCTGGCAGTTCCCGAGCTGCACACCACGCAGAACCTGCGGGACGGAACCACAGCCGACAACGCAAGGTGCAATGCCATGGCGGTGCGTCATGGCTGCACGTCACCCTTTCCGTCGACGCGGCGGCGTGCACCTGTGCTCGGACGTACACCCCTACCTCGGAAAGAGACCATGACATCACCACGGCGACACGCTGCCGCTCTCCTTTCGTGCGCGGCGGTGACGCTCGCGGCCGCCGCTTGCGGTGCCGAAACCGCGTCAACACCAACCACCACGACACCGGTCACGACATCAGTCGTATCCGCTGGCCACACGACACTCCTGCCGCCGACAACCACTGCCGTACCGCTGCCGCCGACCACACCGGAAACGACCATCGCCCCCACCTCGCCGCCAGCTGCAGTCGCGCCTGCCCCGCCCGCGGCGGTGGTACCGACGCCTCCGGCGGCGGCCGTGCCGGTGCCACCGCGACCGGCAGCTCCCAGCGTCTATTACTCCAACTGCGCCGCCGCCAAGGCCGCGGGCGCCGCGCCGCTGCGGCGGGGAGAACCCGGCTACAGATCAGAGCTGGACCGCGATAAGGATGGCATCGCCTGCGAATAGGGCAAACCGACGCAGTTTGCGCTGGCGCGCAGAGGAAGTGCGGCAGGACATCTGCTCACCGCTTCCACAGGTCGATCTCTGTGGTTAACGCGTGTGTTCCCCCTCCGGACACGCCGCGGCGTCAGCAAGTACGGGCACCTGTCGCTGCCGGCGCCGGTTCGTCGCGGAGCGGGCATCCGCATCCATGACCGGGTTCTACTGGCCGCCGACCCGCAGTAGGCGCTGTTGGAGGTGTACCCGCCGCATATGCTCGACGAGATGCTCGCGCGCCGCTTCGCCGAGGGAGCGAACGCATGAGCGCGCGCCGCGGCCGACATCGCCACGGTCGCGATGATGATGGACCGTCTCGGGCTCACCGTCGCCGACCTGTCCGCGCAGACCGGGTCGACACGGGCGGTGATCACCCGGAGAAATCCTCGAGGGCTGGCCGAGGTCGCTCGCCATCGGCTCTGAACGCCGGGCAATCCGCGCATCCTCGACGAGCACTACCCGCATCATGCGGGCGGGGATCTACCACGGGTGCGGAAACTGCGGCCCCGAACCGTCGAGGAGATCGCGTTCCTCGAGCTCGGCGAAGGCGCCCGCCGCTGGCTGGCCGAAGCCTCCGCGTCCGGGGTGTCGCGCATCCGCGCGAAGATGACCCGCGCGCTCGAGTCAGCGGCGTTGACCGGACGGGAGGCGACCGGACGGGAGGCGGTCGAGGAAGCGCTCGGTCTCGCCGCGGTCGCGGGCCGCTTCGACCACGGTGACCTGGCCGCCGTCGATCACCTGGCCAGGTTCTCTTACCTGGCCGATGTCGTATGCGCCGACGAGGCGGACGCGGTCCAGCCCGGCACCAGCAACTGGGTGAGGTTCGGCGCATGACCCATCCCAAAGTGCCCTATCTGCGCAAAGCCGCACCCGACATGCTCGCCATCGCCCGACCCTCAACGCTGGGACCCCGCTGAAGTGCTGCGGGTACTGCTGTCCGAAGAAGTCATCGGCCGCCACTCCGTGACCCGGCGCCAACGCCGCAAGAACGCGAACTTCCCCACCGGCAAAACGGGCTCCTCCTGGCTGCCCAACTCGCTCGCCCTCGGGCCCGCTGGCGCTGCAGCGGAGCGCGCTTTGCAACGATGGTGGCGTGTCGAAAACGGGGAACACCAGGGCCGGTAAGGAAACGCCGGCATTGACGCCGCGGGGTGAACGAACTCGCACCAAATTGGTCGAGGCCGCCGAGCTCGTCTTCGCGCGACTCGGCTACCTCGAGACGCGGGTCGACGACATTGTCACCGAGGCAGGGGTCGCACGCGGGACCTTCTACGTCTATTTCGACTCCAAGGAACTGATCTTCCGCGCGGTGGTGCTGAATCTGATCACCGACATGCGCGCCAAGGTGCGCTCGCGGCTCGGCGCTCAGCCCCGGACCGCCGTCGAGGCGATCGAATCGGCGGTTCGGGCATACGTCCTCGCCTTCCGCGACCACCAACGCCTGATGCTCATGTGGAGTGAAGTCGCCGGCCTCAACCCGGACATCGAGCAGCTTCGTCAAGCCGAGATCGATCTATTCATCGACCGGGCCGAAAAGATGATCCTCCGGCTCCAGGACAACCGCCTCGCTGCTCTCGATATCGACCCCCACTATGCGGCGACGGCGCTGTGTGGCATGGTGCGTGAATTCTGTTACCAGTGGGCCAAGGCCGATATCGATATCGACGCTGATGCGGCCGCGGCCACCCTGTCCACGCTATGGGTGCGTGGCATAGGTGTCGTCCACCGTGCGCCGCTGGTGTGATCGCACCGACTACGCCTACGGCGTCGATTCACACAGCGCTTCCGATCACTGAACGGCTGGTCGGTCGGCTCAGCGCCGGGAGTGGTCCACGGATCGCTGACCGTCGACCACTCCTGAACACGGCGTGGGGCTGGTTGGCGCAGCCGCTATTCGACGACGCGGCGACGGATTCGGCGACGACTACGGGCTTGTCGCTGCCCTCGCGCTCCCACACTTGGCGCATGAGGATCTGGATTCCGCGAATCGGCTGGCCCTGCACGGTCCCGACCTCTTCGAAGTCCGGTAACTGTCCTACGGCCGAATTGGTTCAGGCCTAGAGCTGTTCGCCGGGGACGGCGTCACGATCTGCGCGAACTTCCGCGGGCGTAGCGCACATTCCGTGCGGGAACAAAGCATGCAAGTGCGCCGGAGACGCCGCCATCGTTTTCGGCACCGAGCCCGCCCGCACAGCGGGCGTGCGTGTTGCTCGGTGCGCACCCGGAGAATCCCGGCGCAGGTCAAGGTGATCGGGCCCCGGGAGCTGCCTGCTGCGGGCGGCGGATACGACCCGAGTGCTTGCCCCGCCTGGGGCTGATCGATCAGCAACGCGGCAGTCGCCGGTCCATGGTTTGCCGCCGGAGGGTCATCACCCGGCTCGACCGCCAACCGGCAGCTGATTGCGGCGCGGTTCTGGCGTACGTCGAATTGACGATGCAGCACGCATCGAACTCTTGGCAGAGCGATGGATCCATTCGTAAAACGGACAAAACCGGAATTCGATATCCATTGTCCGAGTGTGGCTTCGGAGTCCTTAATGGTTACATCCGGGCTACCAGAAGGTCGAGCACCCCCCGGGTTCAGAGAAACAGTTTTCGAGGAGGGCAATGCCATGCCTACTATCAGTTCTGTGTCGCCCACCACGGGTCCGACTTCCGGGGGCAACAGCGTGGTCATTACCGGCACCGGATTCACCGGTCCGACCACAGTGCGGTTCGGGGGCACCGCAACCACTTTCACACTGGACTCCAATACACAGATCACGGCCATCGCCCCACCGGGATCCGGCACCGTGAACATCACCGTGTCGAACGCGGGCGGGACCAGTAATGGGTTTCCCTACACGTATGTCGTGGCGCCTGCGGTGGTCGCTGCGATCATTCCCAGTTTCGGTCCCGCGACCGGTGGCAATCTGGTCACGCTGATCGGCACCGGCCTCAGCGGAGTCACCGCGGTGAACTTCGGCGCCACCCCGGCCACCTTCTTCGTCGGGGTGTCCAGCACCTTGATCATCGCGATCGCCCCGCCAGGAACAGGCACCGTGCCGGTCACGGTGACCACCCCGGCCGGCACGAGCCCGGCAGTTCCGTACACATATGTGTCGGTACCGACGCTGGTTTCGGTCACCCCGAGTACCGGCCCGGCGACAGGCGGCACGGTGGTCACGATCACCGGGAGCGGGTTCACCGGCGCTACCGGCGTGTTCTTCGGTTTCCTTCCGGCGGTTTCGTTCACGGTGAACTCCGATACGCAGATCACTGCGGTCACCCCGCTGGGGTTCGGTGCGGCGCCGATCACGGTCACCACTCCAGGCGGTATCGCCACCGGGCTCTTCTTCACCTACGCCTGAGGGAGTCGACCGCGCCAGCCGCAGCCTGAGGAATCGTACTTCGCCCGCGGATGGTGGCATCGCGATCCCCAAGGGGCCGCTCACTTTTCCGCGGGTTCTAGGAGTCGTTGCAACACCTCAGCTCGAGGGGTGTTGTGGATTTCGAGATCCGGGCGGATCGAACTCCGCAGGGACGTAAGAAGTT
>NZ_JBSGEZ010000139.1:0-8278 GCF_053603155.1 Nocardia sp. NPDC004260
GGCGACATCGACCGAAACACCTACAAGATTGAGATCGACGTCACCATCAACACCAGTTGACACCAGCCCGACCAGCCTATGTGAGCGGCATTGGGTGCAGCAGGACGACGCTCACCCCGGCGTGCATCGCCGCGGTCACCGTCACCAGGGATTCGACATCGGACGTGGGCAGCACGGCCACCCGGTGCATGCCGTCGAGCCCCGCGGCGGTGCGCAGGACCTTCGACCAGAACCGCTCGTAGTCGACCACCTCGCGTCCCGAGACCACGGCGCTCGCCGCGGGATTCGCCGCGGCCTGCCGAGCGATCCGCGCGGCGAGCAGTTCAGTCATCGTCCACTCCCCTGGCGGCGAGGGCATCGCCCATCGCGTCGGCCGTGCGCAGCGCGCGCACCAGCACCGGCGTGACCAGCGCCGTCATCGACCATTCCAGGCCGCGAGCGCGCCGGGCCTCGGCCACGTCGTGCACGATCCCCGCCAGCAGCGGGACACACCGGATGGCCAGCGCCAGCAGCAGGCCGATCCGCTCGGGATCGACACCCACCCGCCGCAGCGGTCCGAGCCACCGGGTCACGGCGTCGAGCAGGTCGCTCACCCGGGTGGTGAGGAACGTCTCGGGCTGGGTCCGGAACCCCCCGAACTTCGCGACCTCGACGCCTACCGAGCGCGTCAGATCGCCGCGATCCTCGACGACATCCGGCAGCTGCGCTGATGACCGGCAGGGCCGAATCCTTCGACGCCGTCGCGGACGCGCACGACCACGCGCGCTGGGATCTGCCGCCCGCGCGGTTCGACGCCGCGGTTCTCGCGACGCTGTCCCGTTTCGCGGGCCGTGGTGGTGGCGCCCCCGCGCTCTTCCTCGGCTCCGGCTCCGGGCGTGAGGCCGCGGCGTTCGTCCGGGCAGGCCGACAGGTGGTGCTCGTCGACATCTCCGCGCGCATGCTGCCGCTGGCGAAGGCCAGATACCGCGACAGTCCTCTGGTCGACTATCGACGGCAGTCCGCGACGGAGTTCCTCGACGACGCCGACGCCGAGTACCCGTTCATCTCCGCGGTCGGCGAACTCCTCGGCTATGTACGCGACCACGCGGCCCTGCTGACCCGCATTCGCACCCGGCTGGGCGACTCGGGTACCTGCGTCTTCACCTGGGTGGACGCGCATCGACTCGCGCGGCGTGGGCTGCCCGTCCAGGTCTGTGCCGACGGGACGGCGATCTTCACCGAACGCGACGAACCGCCGCTACGGATCCGCGGGTGGTCGCAGGCTCACATGCACGCGTTACTCGGCACGGCGGGCCTCGACCTGGTCGAGGAGATCGCCCCGGAGGCGGTGAGTCCTCGACGCGGCTGGACGGTCACGCCGTCGAGAACTAGCGATGGGTCCAATCCGGCTGGGTGAAGTGGGCGACTCTGGCCGCGTTAGGGTCCGTGCCGAGCAGGACCACTTCGCGGAATTGCCACAGCAGCGCGCCGGTGGGTGCGTGAACGGTCATCTTCGGGCCGAGCCGCATCTGCAACAGGCCCGCTTCGCCCGCCGGCGCGGTGTCGTCGCGCAGTTCCGCTTGCCGTACCGCGTCCTCGGCCCGGACCCAGCGCGGGGTGTCCTCGGCGGCCACCCGGGCCAGATCCACCAGGTGCACCGAGTAGACCTCATCCGGATTCGGGCGTAACCGGGTCGCGTCGTTCAGCGCCAGAACGACGGGCGTGATCGTGAAACCGGAGGCCGCCGGGAAGTCGTCGAGTGCGCCGAGCAGATCACTCGGCCGCGCGTCCAGGCCGAGTTCCTCGCGCAGTTCGCGCAAGGCGGCTTGTTCGGGGGTCTCACCTTCGTCCAACCGGCCGCCGGGCAGGCCCCATTGTCCGGCGTTGCGGCCACGGTAGGCCCGCTTGATGACGATCACCGACAGCGGCCCTCCGGGCTCCTCGACCACGCACAGCACCACCGCCGCGCGGCGCACACCGGGCAGGTCGGCGACCTCGATGCGTGGGAATGCGGCCAAGCGGGAATGCGCGAGCACACGGAATTCGTCGATGCTCCTCGGTAGCGGCGCTGTCGGGGTCGGCTCCATGGCTTCGATCTTGCCCTTCCCCATCGACGAGCGCGACAAAGGAAGTCGTTGACAGCAACTGCCTCACCTGTCACCGTATCGGGAATCTCGGGGCCGGGACCGCGCCCCGGGCGTTCGCGATCGGAGCGTGCTTGATGGGATTTCTCGAGCCCGACCTGCCGGTGGTCGATATGGCGGAATGGAGCAAGGGCACGCGCGCCGAGCGCATCCGTCCCATGGCGCGGCACTGGGCCGAGGTCGGCTTCGGGACTCCGGCGGTGCTGCACCTGTTCTACGTCGGCAAGATCTGCCTCTACGTGCTCGGTGGCTGGTCGATCGCGCTGACCACCAACGGCATCGACGGGTTCACCGACGTCGGCGCCTGGTGGTCGGAGCCGATCGTCTTCCAGAAGGTCGTGCTGTACACGCTGCTGTTCGAAGTGGTCGGCCTCGGGTGCGGGTTCGGCCCGCTGAACAACCGGTACTTCCCGCCCTTCGGCTCGATCCTGTATTGGTTGCGCCCCAACACGATTCGGCTGCCACCGTGGCCGGGCCGGATACCGCTCACCAAGGGCGACAACCGCACGCCGGTGGATGTCGCGCTGTACGCGGCGCTGCTGGCGACGACAGCGGTCGCGTTGCTGTCCGACGGAACCGGACCGATACCGGAGCTGGACACCACCGTCGGTTTGCTGCCGCACTGGCAGGTGGCGGTGATCCTCGGGCTGCTGGCGGTACTCGGGCTGCGGGACAAAGTGATCTTCCTGGCCGCCCGGGGCGAGGTGTATGCCACCCTCACGGTCGTCTTCCTGCTCCCTGGAGCCGATTCGATCGTCGCCGCGAAGGTGGTCTTCGTCGTGATCTGGATGGGCGCGGCCACCTCGAAACTCAACAAGCACTTCCCTTTCGTGGTGTCCACGATGATGTCCAACAGTCCGGTGTTCCGGCCGAAGCCGCTCAAGCGCGCGTTCTTCGAACGCTTCCCGGACGATCTGCGGCCGGGACGGTTGTCCCGTGTCTTCGCCCACGGCGGCACGGTCGTCGAGATGTGCGTTCCACTGGTGCTGTTCTTCTCCCACGGCGGTTGGCCGACGGCGATCGCGGCGATCGCGATGGTGTGTTTCCACCTGGCGATCCTCACCGCCATTCCCATGGGCGTCCCGCTGGAGTGGAACGTCTTCATGATCTTCGGCGTCGCCACGTTGTTCGTCGCCCATGCCGATCTCGGTCCGAGCAGTGTGCGCAACCCCGTGCCCGTGGCGGTGCTCTTCGTCGTGATCGCAGGCATCGTGATCGCCGGGAATCTGTTCCCGCGCAAGATCTCCTTCTTACCGGGCATGCGTTACTACGCCGGGAACTGGGACACCACCATGTGGTGCGTCAAACCCTCGGCCGCCGCGAAGATCGGCACCGGCGTCGTCGCGATAGCCGGCATGCCGCAGGCCCAGCTGGAGCGGTTCTACGGCAAGGATCGCGCGCAGATCCCGATGTACCTCGGTTACGCCTTCCGGGCTATGAACACCCACGGCCGCGCGTTGTTCACGCTCGTCCACCGCGCCATGCCACCCGGCCACGAAGACGAGTACACCATCACCGACGGCGAACGCATCTGCAGCACCGCCGTCGGCTGGAACTTCGGCGACGGCCACATGCACAACGAACAACTCATCGCCGCGATGCACCGCCGCTGCCACTTCGAACCCGGCGAAGTCCGCGTCGTCCTCCTCGACGCCCAGCCGATCCACCGGCAGACCCAGCAATACCGCCTCGTCGACGCGGCCACGGGCGAGTTCGAACGCGGCGAAGTGCGCGTCGCCGACATGGTGACCCGCCAGCCCTGGGCCGACGACGTCCCGGTGCGGGTGCACTACACCGCGAGCGTGGAGAGTTAGCGCGTCCGTCTTTCCCGGGTCGCCGTAGTATTCGCCGAAAATCGGACGGATATGGCGTAACTGCTGGTTATGGGTGGTTTCGGTCGAGGTGGCGGTAGATGGTTTTGCGGGAGACGCCGAAGGTTTCGGCGATTTGGGCGACGGTGTAGCGGCGTTTGCCGTGTTCGTCGGTCTCGTCGTACATCTCGCAGGCCTTGAGCGCCTGCAGTCCGGTCAGGGCGGGTGGCCGGCCACCGACCCGGCCGCGGGCTCGTGCGGATTGCAGGCCTTCGAGGGTTCCTTCGCTGATGAGGTCGGCGGGCGGTCATCTCGTCCATGGCGGCGATGACGTGGAACAGGAACCGCCCGGCGGGGTGGTGGTGTCGATGCCTTGTTTGAGCACGATGAGGTCGATGCCGCGTTCGTCGAGTGCGGCGGCGAGTTCGGTCATGTGCCGTACCGACCGGAATGGCCGTGACAGGCGGGTGATGACCAGTTCGTCGCCGCGGCGTAGGTGTTCGAAGCATTTGTCCCATTCCGGGCGGCGGGCGAGTTTGCCGGAGGCCTTGTCCACCCAGATCCGTTCTCACTCCGCGGCGGTGAGGGCGTCGATCTGGGAGTCGTTTTTCTGCCCGCGGGTGGAGACTCGCGCGTATCCGAACCGTGCCATGCCCGAAACTGTCCCACAAAGGGCTGACATGCCGGGTTTTCGTCCCGTAGATTCCGCACACGAGGTATGACCCACTGGCGAGGTTCGTCGACCTGCGGATTTGTGGGTCGCTGCGGGTGAGGGTTGGTGTGGGTCGGAAACGTTTCGTTTCCGCCCACTCCGGCTGCGGTTGACTTCCTCACCGTCCGGCACTTCAAAACGCGGGAGCAACGGGGGTAGCGACGCTTCATGTACCAGGTGACGCGCCTGTTGGTTAGACTCGTCGATGCGCACTGCTTTCAAAGCAGGCTGCCTGGGCCGGTCAGCTCACGGATCCGGTGTCCTGCCTTGCGAGCCAAACCACTGGATGAGCTCGAGGCGATGGCACGCAGACAGGTGACTGCCTCATCACCGCCGATAGCGGTGATCGCGTCGAGTGCAGCGCGGGAAGATTCTCCGATCCGCCACCCGCCCTCGAGGATCTGCTGACATAGTCGGCGCGCCGTGTCTGCATTCCCGATAAGGCCTTGCGCATGCAACACCCAGTTGTCTCGGTGGGGGCAACCGGCCAACATCCAAGCCTCGTATAGGCCCCATGCGAACTCCGCGAGCGCCGTCGGGTCCACCGTTTCCGCGACAACCCGAACTCCGGTGTATTGCCATTCGGGGCGGCACATCGCCAGCATCGTGCAGAAGTCTTCCACCGCGGATTCCGGCAGCGCTGCGCTGCCGTCTGGTAGCAAGATGGCAGGAAGCAGGGCAGGGACAAGCCACGTCGGTAGTCGAGGAATCCGATGGGGCAGCGCAGACAGTATCGCATCGTCGCCTATCATCGCGGAGATGGCTGTGCGGCTCTGCTCGCCGTAATCTGCTGCGGCGCTGTCGATTGCGCTGCGGTGACCCATTAGGGCAATAGTGTGGAGCGCGTGCTGTGCAAGCATGCGATCGCTGCCGTACCGACTCAGCACAATCGGAATCAGGTCTTCGACTGCCGTGTCGGCATGCCGCTGCCACCAAGCGACCGCGGCACGAGTGGTCCGGCGGAACCCAAGGCAGCGCATCATCAGCACGGCTACACGACTGCCGTCGACGGGCTCCATGACCGGAGCCATCCGCAACGGATGTTGCGCCATCGTCGCAACGACCGCATCGAGGGCATCGGCACCGAACCTTCCCAAAATGCGTTGAAAAATCACCTGCGAGTGGACTGCTCGCGGGACTTTGAACTCTCGCAGGATCGGATGCGCGATGTCGTCGGATATCAGTGCGAGGACGAAGGGCTCCTGGTCGACGTCCTGCACTGAGCGACGGTAATCCTCGATGCTCCGGGCGCTGCCGGCCACCTCGAGCATGTCGTGTTCATACCACCACCCCGTTGTTACCGGCATCGCGGCCCACCGCTCCCGTTCACCTGGCCGCCAGTCGAGCCGCAGCGGGCGGTCGGGGCGTTTTTCGAGGGAAAGGTGCTGTGCCCGCGAAGGTGCGCGACGCCAGGGCGGCGACGCCAGGACATCCGGCAGTTCGTGCGGTTCGGCGTTGCGTCGATGTACGGATTGACCACACTGGTGAGCCGACGCATCGCTGATGAACTGCTGTTCTCGACGTTCGAGCGCCCGAACAATATGAGCCGACGCCCTCCGGGTGGGATCGGCTGACAGCAGCCTCCTCGCCCGGCGCGGGAACCGGCCCGCGGATCTGGACAGCGCACCGAACACCAACCCGTTGTCGGTGCGAGCCTGGAGCAGCTCCATCGCGACGTCGGTCGGAAACCGGGACAGCATGTCGGCGAGCTCGCCCGTGGAGTCTCGGTCAGCGCCCCAACCGTAGGGTGCATGAAGCCTGGCATCCAGCATCGCCGCGATGACGTCGGCGGCGGCGGGACCTACCTGGGTCGCGATGTTGTACACATGACGAAAAAGGCGTGCTGGCTCGACCACTTCGGTGAGGCGAGTGAGTTGCTCAGCGGTGGTGGCGGAAGCGGCTAGAAGGGCAAGTGAATCCGAGGAATCAGACGGAACCGACCAAGCCCCGAAATCGTTGCTGTACCAGCGCGAGTGCCGCCCCGGAGATGATCTGCGCAACTTGTCGATCGTCATCGCCTCGAGATCTGCATCGATCCAGACCTGTTCGGTCGGAAGCAGATACGACGTGGCGACCCGGACCCACAGATCACCGATATGACCAGAAGCCCCTCGACCACCGGCATCGCCGCGCAGCGTACCGAGGCTTTGGACGGTGGTCCGGTAATGCTCTGCGGATGCAGTCGCCAGGTGCGCCCGAACCCGCCGCAGCACGTTGTAGGCACGTAATGGACCTGGTTCGTTCGGCTCGGGCGCGGTCAGATGGATAGGATTCCACATACCGCCTCGGGACCCCGATACGACCGAACTCGACATTCCCACCCCGGACATCCACACAGCTGCTTCCGCCGCGAATTCGAGCCCGTACTCGGCCACCCACGTGTCAGCTAGACTGCGCGGCTCCGAGTGCACGAGAGCGCATACAACTGCTGCGCCTTTCGCGGATACGCGTGAATCGAGAAACCCCGCGCCCGCCTCGGAAAGCCAATACGCACCACCGCGGGGCGGGCACGCCAGAGCACCCTCGATCACCTGGCGATACGGGGCGAGCTCGGTGGGTGTCACAGGCGTCCGCGGCCGAAACGTCAACTGTCGCGCCGGGCCCAGCCCCCGAAAAGGCGCGGCCCTGGGCCACCATTTCGCCGGAACCGCCCACGAATCCTCATCCAGCCGATCATGAGGTTCGGCCACACATCCTCCGATTTCGTCTACCGGGCACGACCATAATTGGCTCGGACACGCGGTCACGGGCAATGACAGACGCCGCTCGCTGAATCGTGTACGTCGCACATCGCATGCCTTCGCCGCAGCCTAAAAGGCATTGCCAAATTCCATGACCTCCCAGCAATGGGAACCGATAGAGGTCTTGCGAGGCCTCTGCAACGCCCACCGCGGCTATGATCCGGACGTGCCCGATTTTCAACGCGAAGGGGTCCGGGCAGTCGAAGTACGCGCGTGTTCAATAGTCCGGCAGATCCTCAGGGCTCTGGTAACTCGCCAGGGCAGACCCACGGTCTTGTCATTCGTGCTGGGTATCACGGCGAACCTGCCACTGGCCGGACCCGTTCGCGCGGACCGATCACGTCATCGACCAAGGCTGATCCGTCATCGACGGAGCGCGCCCCGGCGCCCCGGTCAGAAGAGGGTATCGCGCACGCGTAGCGGCCTGTACCCAGTGGGATCGAGCTGGGCAAGTTCTGCATCGATGTCGACCTCGATCGCGCCGAAGAAGTTGATGTTCTCGCTGTGCGCTGGGGAGATGTGCGCCAGGACCTCGTCGTCGATGCGGTGCCCGGATCGGCGCATCTGCTCGACGGCGAGCCCGTAATACTCCGTGGTCCACGCGATGACCGCGTTCGTGGCCAAGGTCAGACACCAGGCTTGCTTTGTCTGTTCCTCGAAACAGGGTGATCTTCCCCAAGTCCCGGATCCGGGGCGAAAGCTGCATGCCGAGCAGGTCGAACAGCCCGAAGTTGACCAGGGTCACGCCGTGGGTGTCGGTCGCGGCTTGGCCTGCGCAATCGCAGCCCGCAACCGCTCCCACCCGATCGCATCGCCCCGGATCAAGCCGCCGATCTCCTCGTCACCGATCCGCGGATCGGTGACGATAGCCAGTAGCTCGTCCAGCAGGAC
>NZ_JBSGEZ010000140.1:0-8090 GCF_053603155.1 Nocardia sp. NPDC004260
TCAACGCCACCGAACCACCCACCGGCCAACAGTTCCGCCGCGGCCCCGGTGACTTCACCGGGCACGAAAGGGCCCGTTCCACACCAGTCACCTAGTGCCGCGTCAAGTAACGTCGGGTCAAGTAACGTCGGGTAGATAATCCGACAGTCGGCCCCTGGAGCCGGTAGTTAAGTCGCGGATTGGTTGGGTGTTGCGCCAGCAGATGTAGTCACTGATAGGGCTCGTGCTCGGCGTGGCCGCGGTGGTCTGTGCCGTAGATCAACTACAGTTTCGTCCCCGCCGGGGCACCGCGGTGACTTCAGGAACGCGAGGAACTCCGTCCATCGCTCCCGGCCTCGAATCTGGTAGTACAAACTGGCCCGATCCCAGGTCGGGGGCACCGAACAAGTGCCGAACCGCCCGACTGCGGTTGTAGGTTGCTGGCAAACGAATCGGTCGGCGTCGGACGAACCAGCGCGGACCCTGGGGGTCCTCATCGTGTTCGTCAAGCTGCTGAGGCTGCGGGTGTCCGGTAGGGCTGTTTGTTGCGGAGCATGGCGAACAGGGACGTCGCAGGGTTCGGTGAGGGTCCTCCTCGCCGATATCGACGCGGCGCAGCGTGTGCGGCATGGTGCGGGCCGCGTCGGCGATGATGTCAGCGTTGCGGGCATCGGTCTTGGCCTGACCTGGGTCAAGGTCGGCGATGCGGCGCATCGCCAGCCCAGGCAGATAGGCGGCATCGTGGCCGCAGGCGCGGGCGACGGTCACCAGCAGGGCGCCGATCGTGTTGGGTTGACCGACCACGATCAATAACCGGCTATGACCCGCGAGCTTGTCGAACACCGCCCGCAACCGCGACTCGTCATTGGGCAATGCCTTGTCGAAGCCTTGTCGAACCGATCAGCGCGCGCACCAGCCGGTCCAGCACGGGGCGCGGATCGACATTCGGCGTCGGATCGACCAATTGGCAGGATGATGCCCTTGAGCTGGCCTAGGAAGATCTGTGTCGCCGCCCGGTCCCCGCCGACGCCCGCCAGCAGGCCTGCGGCCCATTCGCCCAGCCTGCGGTGGCCTCGCCGCACCGTCTCATGCAACGCGGGTGCGGTCTGTGCCTCTTGAAACAGTGCGTAGCGCGCCAGCGTCCGGGTGCGGTCGTTCCGCGCCGCGTGGACGACGTAAGCGGCCGTGTCGTCGACGAGTGCGTCGATGCTGCCGGGCATGGGTTGCCGGTTGAGCGTCTCCCGATCCGCGTAGTCGCGAGCTTCGAGGCGCTCGGCGATACCCGCCAGCAGCGCCGCGCGGGTGCGGAAGGAGTTGGACGCCGATCCGGCGGGCATGCCGGCGACCTCGTCGACCGTGCGGTGGATCATGGCGCGGATGCCGCGGGATCCGAGCAGTTCGATCGCGGCGTCCAAGACGACTTCGGGCTTGCTGGGCATCTAGCGATACTACAGGAGTAGTGATGCCGGTTACAGTCCGGCGCCGCGACACTACATCAGTAGTAGACTTCGATGAGCTGCTCGCCGAGCGGTCCGGAGAAAGCGGAAACAATGTCCGAGGCGGTCATAGCGGGCGGTGACATCGGTGGTCTGGCGACCGCGGTGGCCTTCCTGCGGCAGGGCTGGCGCGTCGAAGTGCTCGAGCGGGCCGCCGACATCACGGCGGTCGGTGCGGGATTGTCATTGTGGCCTAACGCTCTTCGCGCACTCGACGCGCTCGGCCTCGGCGACCGGGTGCGCGCTCGGGCCGTCGAGGAGGGCGCGGCGGCCATCCGCGACCGCGCGGGACGCCGGCTGGCCGGTATCGACGCCGAGAAGCTCCGCGCCACCTAAGGCAGCCCGATCATGCTGCACCGCGCCGACCTGGTGGACATCCTGCGGTCCGCCATCCCGGCGGAGGCGCTGCGCACCGGTGTGACCGTGGCCGAAGCGGAGGCCGACGGCACGGTTATGCACTCCGCAGGCGCATCCAGCGGGGACGTCGTCGTCGGCGCCGACGGCATCCGCAGCGCGGTGCGCCGTGCGGTGTGCGGTGTGCGGTGTGCGGTGAGATACAACCCCGCTACGGTGGTTACACCGCCTGGCGTGTGGTCGTCACGCCGCGCGAGCCAGTCACCGACATGGGTGAAAGCTGGGGCCGCGGTGAGCGTTTCGGGTACGCGCCGCTCGTGGATGGACGGGTCTATTGCTATGCCACCGCGAACGTGCCCGCAGGTGCGGCGGGCGGTGCGGCCGAACTGCGCGCGCGGTTCGGCGGATGGCACGAGCCGATCCCCGCCCTGCTCGCCGCGGCCGAGGACACCGATGTGCTGGGGCACGACCTCTACGACTTGCCCGCGCTGAAAACCTTCGTGACCGGCCGGATCGCGCTGGTCGGCGACGCGGCGCACGCGATGATGCCCAACCTCGGGCAAGGCGCCTGCCAGGCCTTGGAGGACGCCGTCGTCCTGGCCGAGGTGGCGACCAGCGGCGGTGACCTGACCGCCTACGACCGCGAACGCAGGCCGCGCAGCCGGATGATCGCGTCCCGCTCGCGCCGGATCGGCACGGTGGCGCAGCTGTCGTTCCCGCCCTTGGTCGCGATACGGGACGCCGTGCTGCGGGCGACCCCCGACTCGGTGCAACTGCGGTCCTTCGCCGCGGTGCTGGATTGGCGCTGCCAGAGCGTGTCTCGAAGTAGTGCTGCAGGTGTGTGATTGGTTGGCAGGGTGAGAGTTTGAGATATGCGAGGTCTCCGGTAGTTGGTTGATCGACCAAGATTCAACTGAACACCGGGGACCTCGTGACCACCCTAGCGGTGACCGCGCGAGCGGACCTGGCCGATGCCCAGTGGGCACGGCTGGAACCGCTGCTACCCTCCCCGAAACGACCTGGCAGGCCCTCGGGATGGACCCGACGCCGCCTGCTCGACGGGATCCGCTGGAGAATCCGGGTCGGCTGCCCGTGGCGTGACATCCCGCCGCAGTACGGATCCTGGCAGGCGATCTACGCACTGTTCCGCCGCTGACCGATCCCGTCGAGCTCCCGCAGTCGGGTGCCGTGCTCGTCGAGCAGCCGGTCGATGTCCTTCTGGTTGGCGGCCAGTCGCTGGTCGAGGCGGCGCACATCGGCGATGAGGTCTTTGCACAGGCCGACGCGGACACGATCGGACAGCGTCCGTGCCCGCAACCCCCGCAGCAGCGCGGCGGCGGTGTTGGCGGTCAGGCTGGTCGGCGCGTCACCGGCCAGTAGCTCTCGCAGTAGTGCGTGCAGCTGGTTGGCAGCGCGAGTCCGATTGGCCGACAGATGGTTTCGACGCTCCTCCAGAATGCGCAACGCGTCGGAGGGCTCGTCGGGAACAACCGGCCCGGCAATCACCTTGCAGCGCCGCGGCACACGCCGCGCTCGCAGCGTCGATCCGATCGTTTTTGCGTCGGCCACCGCGAGACAGCTGCCGCACCCGTGCGGTCGCGGTGGTCGATACGTCCGCCACGGTCTCTCCGCGGGCGGTCAGCCATCGGCTCAAGTGCCGCCCGAGCCCGTCGGCGTTCTCTACCGCCCAGCCGCGCTGCGGCGAGGGCCGAGCCCAGGCGATCAAGCGTTTGTATTCGGCCAGGGTCGCCTCGATGCGGATCGAGCCCAGATCAGTGTTGGTGACCGGGTCCACCGCGGTGGCGGTGTGGGTGCTCTTGTGCGGATCGACACCGATGACGACCATGAACGACGGGTCCCTTTCTCACATGTTCGGGGTTGGGATCCGCGGCGGACACTCCGACTTCAAGTACCTTGCCCGTGCTTGTGGTCATGCATCTCTTCAGTCACGCCCCGAACGCAGGCCGGGTGGCGCGACATACCCCCGTCGAGTCAGCCGAAAGCCTCTCGGCGACAGGAACCTCAGGAGTCAATCCACCCGGCCTGCTGCGGCACGCTACGGGTAGCTACCCCGACCACAAACCGCTACCGGAGATATAAGTCGGGCAACCTCAGTCTGCACCACACTGCGCCTCACCCCAAAAGCCCCTGCGCGGACCTGACCCTCTACGCCCCCTCCGCCGGCTCCAACACCTGCTCACCACTTGGACCGAACACTGTCATACCTGCCACCAGCCTCTACCTGCCCGGCCCCAACCACCCCACACCTAACAAAGCACTATTAGGCGCACGATCTGGTGCGGATGCGCTATTCCCGGCCCAGCGAGCTTCTGGGTATGCGCGTCCCGGATCTGGTGACCTTGTAGGCAACCGCCGACTCGGCGAACATGAGTAGAAACATTGCGCCGCGGCAGAGGCTTCCCGGCGGATCGCTGCGACGGGCCATCGTAGGCGTTTCCCCCATATCGCTGTCATCCGGTGTCATGCAACGCTACGTCAGATAGCTAGGGCGTCGCTGGCTATCGAAGGTGCTCTTCGCGTCGAAGCTGGCTTCGCCGCAGGTGGGGATGCATTAGCGGAGCGGTTGGGCGGCGCGGGAAAAGAGGTGGAGGTGGTGCCATAGTTGTTGAGAGCCGCCGGGCGTAGCAGCGGCACACTGTATGTTCGGATTCGCTGCGGTCGCGCAATAGAGCTTGGTATGGGCGATCCGCCCGCCGCTGGCTCCACATAGCCATAATCATGACCTTTTCATCTGTGATAACTCGCCGGTTACGTTGAGTCCGATTTTATTCGTGCTGACGCCCGAGCTGTTACCACTGTCGTCTGAATCCCAGGTAGCACAATGCACACAGGCTTTGCCATAGACCGGTTCCGCAAGAACATTAGCACGTCGTCCGGGACTGTGAGCTGTATCGATACTCGTGAAGGCGATAATGTCGTAGTTTTCATTCATGGCGTCGGTACCAGCAGCTACCTCTGGCAGCATGTCATCGAATCCCTCTGTGGCGAGTACAGATGCATTGCCATCGATCTTCCGCTGCATGGGGAAACGCCTGCATGTGTTGACACCGACTTCAGCTTGCCCGGTCTCGCGCTATTCGTTGCAGACTGCTGCGATGCCCTCGGCCTCGATATGGTGAATATCGTCGCTAACGACACTGGTGGGGCTGTCGCCCAAATCTTCGCCACCAGCTACTCGAATCGCGTGCGCACGCTGACTCTCACCAATTGTGAAATCCATGACGAAACCTCACCGAGGGAATTTATCTCTTCTCTCGCGGTCTCGCGCATGCGGTCACTGGCCCCGCTGGGAGCTCGAGCGCTGTGCAACATAACTGCCGCACGGTCCTCTTGTTATAGTCGTGGATTTCAGGATGTGCGGAATTTGCCCGAATCTGTTGCCGAAGCGTGGCTGCGACCCTTGGTCGGCAAGCCCGCTCAAGCTCGCCAGCTAAAACGGTTTCTAAATTCTATTCACGTACGCGATCTTCGGGTCGTGAACCTTGCTCTACGCTCGCTGCATACGCCCACGCTGATCGTATGGGGGGCGGGGGACGTCTTTTTTCAACGCAAAGCTGCATACTGGCTGGCGCGAACTATCCCCGGCACGAGCGAAGTTATCGAAGTCCCCGGCGGTAGACTGTACTTTCCTTTCGAGCGGAGCGCCGACCTTACGGCACCGCTTCGGCGCCATTTGATCGCGTACCTGGATTGTCGAGCACCGCATGTGTGTGGAATCGCAGCAGGTGAATCAGCCGAATTCAAGCATCTAACCGGGCCTCAGGAGTGTACTGGCCGCAAAGGCGAGCCAATGGTAGTGGTCGCGTCGAATGCGGGTGAGGTAGCAATATGAAATTAGAAAGCTGGCTATTGGTCGCCGCTGTTCTCGCGGGGACGATAGACACAGACAGCGAATATGCGAAGCATAACAAGCACCGCGAGATGAACGAAGATCCCGGGAGGGTGTTGACAACGTTGCTATTTCACCTTCGGGCTGCTCTTCTCCTGGAGTCGGAAAGAAATTGGACTGCTAGTGAACTCCTTGCATCTATCGAGTCCTTGGAGCAGCAGTGCGAAATCTCAGTCGATCAAGTTATGGTGCAATGTGCTGAAGCTTTCCAAAATGACGGGCTGGTCTCAGCATTTTCTGGACGGAGTATGTGGAACGCTGTGAAATCGAATCGGCAATCGGTTTCACATGAGTGGAGTTCGCTGTCGCAGGCCGAGTCCGAGGTTGCCGTGCTCGCGGCGGCCGGATGGCCTAACAGTGCTATCGCAGTTCGTCGCGGCAGTTCTATACGGACTGTCGATGCCCAAATTTCAGCTGTTCTGCATAAACTATCAATAGATTCACGTAAAGGAATATTCCGACACCTTCCCTGGGAATTTGCTTCTACAGTCGAGTTCGAATCCCTGGCGCGGTCTCGCCGCCTGGGAAGTAGTCGCTGTAGAGGGGTTGACGATGACATACTCGCGAACCTTCGTCAAAATCTTATGTAGGGGCAATTCGCGCAACCGGGTGAGCACAGCGTCGATAATAATGAAATCGAAACTTGGGCCAGCCGGACCTCTTGAAGAATTAATGAGCTGCTCAACAGAAACGCCATCGAACGAGAGCAGGTGCGGTGAATTAAATGGTTGTCGAATACCTACGTAAATCAACATCGAGAATTGGTATGGCACGTGGTTCTGTGTTCGCGATCTCAACAGTCCTCGCGTCGGCAGCGGGTATGGTGGTGCTGTTCGCCACCGCCGCATTCGCAGATCGCCCTGTAATATTCCTCGGGGCAGGATGGATAACCTTTGCCGTCGGAGTGCTGGCGACGAGTAGTACTCTGCCGAGGTCGTCACGCCAGAAGGTTGCTGTGTTCACCATCGTGGCATTGACGACCGTTGGTGCTGCTGCGCTGCTTACCCCTGGCCCGCGACAGGCTCCTATGTCGCTAGACGATTATCAGCTGATAGGGGTGAGCAGTGGCGCGCGACTGGCAGTGGCCAAGATCGCTGCGAAGCACCCGACTAAGCCGCCGATCGTGGTCCTGCATGGCGGACCCGGCGTCCCAGATCTGGAAGCAAATAAGCGTGCTTTCGCCCCACTCGCCGACGCTGGCGCCGACGTATATCTGTACGCCCAACTGGGCAATGGGGCGTCGTCCCACCTGTCTGACCCACGAGGTTACTCGCTTGAGCGTGACACTACGGACCTCGAAGCGCTGCGCGATGCTCTCGGGCTGGATCGCATGGTCCTCATCGGTCACTCCTACGGCGGCGCGCTCGCCGCTCAATACCTCGTCGACCAACCTGACAAAGTTGCGGCACTGATTCTTATTTCTCCCATGCCATTGAACCCGGATGACCGCAGTCCCGGAAGGCTCACCGCGAGACTCGGTTTGTCACAGCGCGTGCGCCTCTACCGCAGCCTCTCTCTTCCGCGGTCTTTGACCGCGTATGCCTTATTGCAGATTAATCCGCGCGCAGCACATGCCTATTTACCGGACGCGGAGGCCGATTTCCGAAACGACATCGTAGTAGGGCAGGCTACCCCGGCACTACACTGCCCTGGATCGTACGAGGGCGAGCCGGTGCGGGGGACAGGCTTCTACGCCGCCCAATTTCCGCAGTCGGCGGCGGCGAAGAAGCGTTCCGACATTCGTGCCAGCCTGTCGGGGAAACCTGTGTCTACGTTGATTATGAAGGGGTCCTGCGACTACTTATCGTGGTCGTCTGCGCTTGAGTATCGTGATCTCCTACCCAACAGCTCCTTGCTCTATTTTTCCGGTGCTGGCCACAATCTCCACCAGGAAAATATGGAACTAGTAAGTTCAGCGATCATAGATTTTCTCGATCAGAAACCGTTGCCCGTGCCGAAATACATTGCGAGTTTCGCTCCACCGGACTATCAGGGCTCCGAGTGATCGCTGCTGCAGGGCCGGAAAGGAGCTAAAGTCAAAAGGCGTTCCCGGATCGTATGGTGACGGAGGCCGCCCGAAACAGAGCGAATCAATGCAGAGCAGGCTCGGATGGGATTTCCCCATTGTGCCGTCTACTGCTGCCAACTAGGTATAGGACGGTTGGCGGTGGAAGTTTGTTATCCCTGACTGGACGGAGTTTGATATATTCGGCATATGTTCAACCATCTGGTTTAGCCGTAGGTGGTCTAATTACTGCGGCGCGCATTCGTGATACCGCGATCGAGGTGTTCGGGGAACACGGATTCCAGGTCGGAGTCCGCAAGATCGCCGCCGCCGCCGGCGTCTCGGC
>NZ_JBSGEZ010000141.1:0-7959 GCF_053603155.1 Nocardia sp. NPDC004260
AAGGGCGAGAACATCCCGGAGCCGGGCATTCCGGAATCGTTCAAGGTCCTGCTCAAGGAACTCCAGTCGCTGTGCCTCAACGTCGAAGTGCTGTCGTCCGACGGCGCCGCGATCGAGCTGCGCGAAGGCGAGGACGAGGACCTGGAGCGCGCCGCGGCGAACCTCGGCATCAACCTGTCGAGGAACGAAGCCGCCACCGTCGACGATCTGGCGAACTAGGCGGGTCGGCCGGATGCCGTCACGGCATCCGGCCTCCCGCAACGGATTACCCAACTAGTGAACTTTTGCTCGAATTCGACCCGCACAGGGGAAAGGAAGTTACGTGCTAGACGTCAACTTCTTCGATGAACTTCGGATCGGCCTCGCCACCGCCGACGACATCCGTCAGTGGTCCTACGGCGAGGTGAAGAAGCCGGAGACCATCAACTACCGCACGCTCAAGCCGGAGAAGGACGGCCTGTTCTGCGAGAAGATCTTCGGTCCCACCCGGGACTGGGAGTGCTACTGCGGAAAGTACAAGCGCGTCCGCTTCAAGGGCATCATCTGTGAGCGCTGTGGCGTCGAGGTGACTCGCGCCAAGGTGCGCCGCGAGCGCATGGGCCACATCGAGCTGGCCGCTCCGGTCACGCACATCTGGTACTTCAAGGGCGTGCCCTCGCGCCTGGGCTACCTGCTCGACCTGGCGCCGAAGGATCTGGAAAAGATCATCTACTTCGCCGCCTACGTCATCGTGGCGGTCGACGAGGAGCTGCGGCACAACGAGCTGTCCACGCTCGAGGCCGAGATGGAGGTCGAGAAGAAGGCGGTCGCCGACCAGCGCGACGCCGACCTTGAGGCCCGCGCTCAGAAGCTCGAGGCCGACCTGGCCGAGCTGGAGGCCGAAGGCGCCAAGTCCGACGTCCGCCGCAAGGTCAAGGACGGCGGCGAGCGGGAGATGCGCCAGCTCCGCGACCGTGCCCAGCGTGAGCTGGACCGGTTGGAGGAGATCTGGAACACCTTCACCAAGCTGGCGCCCAAGCAGCTCATCGTCGATGAGGTGCTCTACCGCGAGCTGGTCGACCGCTACGGCGAGTACTTCACCGGCGCGATGGGCGCGGAGTCCATCCAGAAGCTGATGGAGAGCTTCGACATCGAGGCCGAGGCCGAGTCGCTGCGCGAGACCATCCGCACCGGCAAGGGCCAGAAGAAGCTGCGCGCGCTCAAGCGGCTCAAGGTCGTCGCGGCGTTCCAGGCCAACGGCAACTCGCCGATGGGCATGGTGCTCGACGCCGTTCCGGTGATCCCGCCGGAGCTGCGCCCGATGGTTCAGCTCGACGGTGGCCGCTTCGCCACCTCCGACCTGAACGACCTGTACCGTCGCGTGATCAACCGCAACAACCGCCTCAAGCGACTGATCGACCTCGGCGCGCCCGAGATCATCGTCAACAACGAGAAGCGGATGCTGCAGGAGTCGGTCGACGCCCTGTTCGACAACGGCCGCCGCGGCCGTCCGGTCACCGGACCGGGCAACCGTCCGCTCAAGTCGCTGTCCGATCTGCTCAAGGGCAAGCAGGGCCGCTTCCGTCAGAACCTGCTCGGTAAGCGCGTCGACTACTCGGGCCGTTCGGTCATCGTCGTCGGCCCGCAGCTGAAGCTGCACCAGTGCGGTCTGCCCAAGCTGATGGCGCTGGAGCTGTTCAAGCCGTTCGTGATGAAGCGCCTGGTCGACCTGAACCACGCGCAGAACATCAAGTCGGCCAAGCGGATGGTGGAGCGGCAGCGGCCGCAGGTGTGGGATGTCCTCGAAGAGGTCATCGCCGAACACCCGGTGCTGCTCAACCGCGCGCCCACCCTGCACCGTCTCGGTATCCAGGCCTTCGAGCCGCAGCTGGTGGAAGGCAAGGCCATCCAGCTGCACCCGCTGGTCTGTGAGGCGTTCAACGCCGACTTCGACGGTGACCAGATGGCCGTGCACCTGCCGCTGTCGGCGGAGGCGCAGGCCGAGGCGCGCGTGCTGATGCTGTCGTCGAACAACATCCTGTCGCCCGCGTCGGGCCGCCCGCTGGCCATGCCGCGTCTGGACATGGTGACCGGCCTGTACTACCTGACCCGTCTGGAAGAGGGCGCGAAGGGTTCCTACCAGCCGGCCACTCAGGACGGTCCGGAGCGGGGCGTGTACTCCTCGCCCGCCGAGGCGCAGATGGCGGTGGACCGCGGTGAGCTCACCGTGCGTTCGCTGATCAAGGTCCGGTTGACCGACCAGCGTCCGCCGAAGGAGATCGAGGCTCAGCTGTTCCCGGAGGGCTGGCGCCGCGGCGACGCGTGGACCATCGAGTCCACGCTGGGCCGGGTGCTGTTCAACGAGCTGCTGCCGGTGGACTACGCGTTCATCAACGAGCAGATGCCCAAGAAGCGCCAGGCGACGATCATCAACGATCTCGCCGAGCGTTACCCGATGATCGTGGTCGCGCAGACCGTCGACAAGCTCAAGGACGCGGGCTTCTACTGGGCCACGCGTTCCGGCGTGACGGTCTCCATGTCCGACGTGCTCGTGCCGCCGGAGAAGGCCGAGATCATGGAGCGCTACGAGGCGCAGTCGGATCAGATCGAGAAGAAGTACCAGCGTGGTGCGCTCGATCACCAGGAGCGCAACAACGCCCTGGTCAAGATCTGGCAGGAGGCGACCGAGGAGGTCGGTAAGGCGCTGCGCGCGCACTACCCGGCCGACAACCCGATCATCACGATCGTCGACTCGGGCGCCACGGGTAACTTCACCCAGACCCGTACCCTCGCCGGTATGAAGGGCCTGGTGACGAACCCGAAGGGTGAGTTCATCCCGCGGCCGATCAAGTCCTCCTTCCGTGAGGGCCTGACGGTTCTGGAGTACTTCATCAACACCCACGGCGCTCGTAAGGGTCTGGCCGACACCGCGCTGCGCACCGCCGACTCGGGTTACCTGACCCGTCGTCTGGTGGACGTCTCGCAGGACGTCATCGTGCGCGAGCACGACTGTGGCACCGAGCGCGGCATCGTGGTGCCGATCGCGGAGAAGCAGCTCGACGGCTCGATCATCCGCGACGCGCACGTGGAGACCTCCACCTATGCGCGCACGCTCGCGTCCGACGCGCTCGACGCGCAGGGCAACGTCATCGTGGGCAAGGGCGCCGACCTCGGCGACCCGGCGCTGGAGGCGCTGCTCGAGGCGGGTATCACCGAGGTGAAGGTCCGCTCCGTGCTGACCTGCACCACCGGCACCGGTGTCTGCGCGACCTGCTACGGCCGCTCGATGGCGACCGGCAAGCTGGTCGACATCGGTGAGGCCGTCGGTATCGTCGCCGCGCAGTCCATCGGTGAGCCCGGTACCCAGCTGACCATGCGTACCTTCCACCAGGGTGGTGTCGCGGGTGACGACATCACCGGCGGTCTGCCCCGTGTGCAGGAGCTGTTCGAGGCGCGCGTGCCGAAGGGCAAGGCGCCCATCGCCGAGGTCTCCGGTCGCGTGCGGCTGGAGGACGACGATCGCTTCTACAAGATCACCATCATCCCGGATGACGGTGGCGAAGAGGTTGTCTACGACAAGCTCTCGAAGCGGCAGCGTCTGCGTGTGTTCAAGCACGACGACGGCACCGAGCGTCTGCTCTCCGACGGTGACCACGTCGAGGTCGGCCAGCAGCTGCTGGAAGGCGCGGCGGATCCGCACGAGGTGCTGCGCATCATGGGCCCCCGGCAGGTTCAGGTCCATCTGGTCCACGAGGTCCAGGAGGTCTACCGCTCGCAGGGTGTGTCGATCCACGACAAGCACATCGAGGTCATCGTGCGCCAGATGCTGCGTCGCGTGACGATCATCGACTCGGGCGCCACGGAGTTCCTGCCCGGCTCGCTCACCGAGCGCGCCGAGTTCGAGGCCGCGAACCGTCGCGTCGTCGCCGAGGGTGCCGAGCCCGCGGCGGGCCGCCCGGTGCTGATGGGTATCACCAAGGCGTCGCTGGCCACCGACTCGTGGCTGTCGGCGGCGTCCTTCCAGGAGACCACTCGAGTCCTGACGGACGCGGCGATCAACTGCCGCTCCGACAAACTCATCGGCCTCAAGGAGAACGTGATCATCGGCAAGCTGATCCCGGCCGGTACCGGTATCAACCGCTACCGCAACATCCAGGTGCAGCCGACCGAGGAAGCCCGTGCCGCCGCGTACGCGGTGCCGTCCTACGACGACACCTACTACAGCCCGGACAGCTTCGGTCAGACCACCGGCGCCGCGGTTCCGCTCGACGACTACGGCTTCAGCGACTACCGCTGATCCGTCAGCCGTAAGCATCCGGCCCCCGCTCCGTTCTGGAGCGGGGGCCGGATTCGTTTCGCGCGCGGTGGACAACCGGCGGGGAAGACAGTAAACGGGCGCATCGAGTACAAAGCCCGGGCGAAAGGGGAAGCGGGGCCGTTTCGCGCTACTTCCGCGTTCTCCGGCGAGACGCTGGCGAAGATGCGGGCGGACATCGAGGCGAAAGTGCCGCTCGAACTCGAAGTTCCGGTGGATATCGCCGATGCCACCGGAAAGACCGTGGCCACAGCGGTTTTCACGGCCGTGCTGCGTCCGCGCCGGGCCTGATCGCGTCGAGAATGCTCGGTCGGGCGTGATGTGATCGGCGGGGTCTCAACTCGTCTGGAGCGCGGCTCGCGGCCGCGCCCCAGACGTGACCTCATCGCTCGCTGTCGAGCATCGCCATCTGTGCCGTGGCGTAGCGTTCCCCCGCGACCCGGTCGGCGGGCACGGCCGCCTCGATGGTGGACAGCTCCTCGTCGGTGAGCGAAAGGTCGAGCGCACGAACAGCTTCCGCCCAGCGCCCGCGTCGGCGGGTGCCGATGAGCGGCACGATGTCCGCGCCGCGGGTCAGTGCCCAGGCGATGGCCAGTTGCGCCACCGAGGCGTCCTTGCGCGCCGCGATCTCGTTCAGCGCGCGGACCAGCTCCAGATTCCGGTCCAGGTTCTCGCCCTGGAAGCGCGGGCTGTGCGCGCGGAAATCGGTCGGGTCGAAGGTGGCGCCGGGCTGGATCGCATCGCTGAGCAGGCCGCGTGAGAGCACGCCGTAGGCCGTGACGCCGATGCCGAGCTCGCGGCAGACGGGCAGGATGCGCTCCTCGATACCTCGCGAGATCAGCGAATACTCGATCTGCAAGTCCACGATGGGATGCACGGCCGCCGCGCGCCGGATGGTTTCCGGGCCGACCTCGGACAGGCCGACATGGCGGACGTATCCGGCTTCGATCAGCTCGCCGATGGCGCCAACGGTGTCCTCGATCGGCACGTCCGGGTCCAGCCGGGCGGGTCGGTAGATGTCGATGTGGTCGACGCCGAGCCGCTGGAGGCTGTAGGTCAGGAAATTGCGCAGCGCGGCGGGACGGTTGTCCACACCGACGAAACCGCCGTCAGGGCCGCGCAGCGCGCCGAACTTCACGCTCAGCACCACGTCCTCGCGAGGACGTTCGGCGATGGCCTTGCCGATCAGCATCTCGTTGTGGCCCGCGCCGTAGAAATCGCCGGTGTCGATGAGGTTGACACCGGAGTCCAGCGCCGCATGGATGGTCGCGGTCGATTCGGCATCGTCGGTCGTGCCGTACGCGCCGGACATGCCCATGGCGCCGAGGCCGATCCGGCTGACGGTCGGACCGGTGGCTCCCAGCCGCACTTCGTCGATCTTCGTTGTCGTCATGGGACCAGCCTGAACCGTGCGGGACCGCCGCGGGAGAGATCGTTTATCGGGGGAGCGGCGATCCCTGGCTGAGCACGCCGTTTCGGGGGACAGTGAAGACATGGACCGCCCCGAACTCGCCGACTTCCTGCGCCGTCGCCGGGAGCAGCTCACGCCCGCCGACGTGGGATTGCCGCCCGGCATCCGGCGGCGCACGCCGGGGCTGCGCCGCGACGAGGTCGCCCTGCTCGCGGGCATCTCGACCGACTACTACACCCGGCTCGAGCAGTCGCGCGGTCCGCGTCCGTCCACCCAGGTGCTCGCCTCGCTCGCGCGGGCCCTGCGTTTCGACAACGACGAACGCGACCACCTCTACCATCTGTGCGACCACGCCCCGCCGGGCCGCGAGACGACCGACAAGCACGTGGGCCCCGGCCTGATGCACTTGCTCGCCAAGCTCGACGACACCGCGGCCACGGTCGTCACCGATCTCGGCGAGGTGCTCGTGCAGAACCGGATGCACACGTTGCTGGTCGGCGATCACGGCGAACGGCGCGGCTGGGACCGGTACTACGCCTACCGATGGTTCACCGACCCGTCCGCGCGCGCGACCTTCCCGGAGGAGGATTGGGACCGGCTCAGCCGCCATCACGTCGCGGATCTGCGTGCCACGGCCGCGCGCCGGGCGGCCGATTCCGACGTGATCGAATTCGTCGCGCGACTACGCTCCGCGAGCGTCGAATTCGACCGGCTCTGGGACGAACACGAAGTAGCCGTGCGCCTCTCGGATATCAAGCGCATCTTGCATCCGCAGGTCGGCCTGATCGACATGGTCTGCGAAACATTGCTCACGCCCAACTCCGCCCAGCGTCTGCTGGTCTACCTACCGCGCCCCGGCACGGACGCGGCCGAGAAGCTGGACCTGCTGCGGGTGATCGGCACGCAGCAGTTGACGCCCGTCGACCGGCTCGACTAGGGCGCGGTGACGTACTCGAGCGCCGCGTCGACGGCGGGCTGTCCACCGCCGATGATGTACCCGGCCATCGCGCCGATCGCGGCGCCCGCGACCGCGGCGACGGGCACCGTGATGAAGTCGATCACGAACAGGCCGAGCGGGAATCCGACGATGAAGCCGATGGCGGCGCCGATCCCGGCGCCCGCCAGGATGGTCGGCATGACCTTCTCGGCCTGGGCGTAGAACCGCTCCTGGGCGCTGACGTCGCGCAGCGGCGCGTCGGCCATGGCGATCGGCGCGACGGTGAGCCGGTGTCCCGCGTCCTCGAGTACGGGGCGCAGGGACACGCGCTGGTCCCCGATGCGCAGCGTCATCGGCAGCGCGGCGACGATCTGGCCGTCGCGATCGGCGACCGTCACCACCCGGTCGTCGTGGGTCAGCTCGAATGTTCCGTCCTGGAGGGTCGCGACCGCCGCACGGCGATCCTCGCTGGCGGCGACCTCGTAGGCGACCTGGTGGAACGTGCCGTGCAGGTCGAGCGGAGCGTCGCCGGGCGCGGGCTGCGCGTGCGCGGCGCTCGTGGTGAGTGCGGTGGCCGCCAAAGCAACCAGAGTGGTCGCGGTGAATTGGGAGATCCTCATCGTGCTCTTTCCGTGTCCCGCCCCGTGTCCGGTTCGTCCGGACAAGATACCGCTCGGCGGGCTCGATCAGAAGGGTTGAGCGACAGTTCATCACCGATTGCGGCGGCGAAAGTATCTGTCCCGCTTCGTCGGCGAGTGCCTGCGCCGCGGATCACGGTCCGGGCGTTCTCGGGTCGGTCGCCACGCCATGGATTCGCTGCCGACCGTCGGAGTCGCCGGATCCGGGCGGCGCGATTCGCTCTTGACGTCCGCGCTCCGCTGCGCAACACTGAACTAGATGGTTCAGTATGACTTCTTGGACGCCTCCTTCGGGGCGCTCGCGGATCCCACCCGGCGTGGCATCCTCGAACGTCTCGGCAGTGGGCCCGCGACCGTCAGCGAACTGGCGGAGCGCTTCGAGATGACGCTCACCGGCATCAAGAAGCACATCCAATTGCTGGAGGCGGCGGGCATGGTGGTGACGGAGAAACGCGGCCGGGTGCGGTACTGCCGCCTCGGCGAGAACGTCTTCGACCGCGAAGTGGCCTGGATGCAGAGCTACCGGCGGATGGTGGAAGCGCGGCTGGATCGTCTCGGCGAATTCCTCGGACGAACGGAGCAGGAGCGATGAGACACCTTCTGTCAACCTCAGGCGGCGAGTACGCGTTGGCGGTTGCTGACGTGGGTTTCTTCGTTGTAGGCGGTGCCGCGGGTCAGG
>NZ_JBSGEZ010000142.1:0-7684 GCF_053603155.1 Nocardia sp. NPDC004260
GCTACGAACGCCGCGCCGACATCCACCAAGCCCTACTCAGCCTCGCCTGCGCCGTCATATGCCTCCGCAAACTCATTCTGAACTGAGTTCTAAGCCCAGGAATCCTGAAGCTGTCCCCGACATGACGGCCATCGCCTATCCTCCCGGCACGCCTGTTCCGCCGTCACTGGTCAAGCGCTCAGGAACGATGGGGCAGATTCTGTAGGCGTACTTGGCCGCGGGCGACGGTGCGGCCCTGCTCATCGGTGATGACGACTTGCCACAGCTGCTGCAGTCTGCCCCGATGCAGCGGGGTGGCTTCGCCGGTCAGGGTGCCCTCGCGCACCGGATGTAGGAAGTCGGTGTTGTTATTGACGCCGACGACGGTGCCTTGGTCACCGAGCCAGACGCCGCCGGCGATGCTGGCGAGCGTCTCGACGACGGTGCAGTACACGCCGCCATTCTGGATGCCCGCGGGCTGGTAGAGATGCGGTTTTACGACCCACTCGCCGCGCACGCGGTCGGGGCTCAGCTCGGTGTAGCGCAGGCCGATCAGGTCGGCGAAGGTGCCTTCGCTGTAGGCGTTCATCTGCTCCGGCGTGACGTTCGCCAGCGAGCCGACCTGTCGTGCCATCATAGCCTTTCCTCAGTTGCCGTACTGTTGGGTTTCCGGGCGTTCGATCAGAAGTCCGTGCGCTGGCTGTTCTGCGACGGGCCGGTGCCTGACACCCTTCGGGACGACGAACATCTCGCCCGGATACAGGGTTACCGGCTCGCGGTCCTGCAGTTCGAGGCGGAAGGTGCCTTCCCAGCAGAGGAACAGTTCGTCCTCGTCGTGGTGGTGCCAGGGGAATTCGCCATGCAGGCGCGCGATGCGGATCATGGTGTCGTTGGCCATCGCGAGGTCTTGCGGCTGCCAGGGGCCGGGGAGGGTGGCGATGACGTCAGGGATCGAGACTTTGGTCATGCCCTCATCGTGAGCCGGAGAAGGACAACGGCCTAGAGCCAATCGAGTAGAATTGGTTTGGATATGGATCCAATCGAGGTTGCCGACCGACTCGGTCGCTGGTCCGCCGGCCGCGGGCCGCTTTACTTGCTGCTGGCCAGGCGGCTGCGGACACTGATCGAAGACGGCGAGTTTCCTCCACAGATGCGGCTGCCGCCGGATCGCGCGCTGGCACGAGCGCTTGCAGTAGGGCGCAGCACCGTGGTGGCGGCCTATGACCTGCTGAGCGTGGAAGGCCGAGTCGTGCGGCGGCAAGGCAGTGGCACCACGGTCGCTGGCTCTCGACCGACGAAAGGCCCCAGCACAACGCACTCTCCCGCGTTTTTACAGTTACTCGAACCCGATGCAGGAGTAATCGGGCTTGCGTGTGCAGCGCCGCAGGCTCCGCCACTTGAGGTTGTCGAAGCCTATCAGCGGATTTTACCGAAGCTGGCGGCAGTGGAAAGTGACATCGGCTATCACCCCACCGGGCATCCTCTTTTACGCCTGGCAGTCGCCGAACGCTACATCGCACGTGGAGTACCGACGGATCCAGAGCAAATATTGGTGACTGGGGGAGGGCAGCAGGCGTTATCGCTGATCGCTCGCGCACTGGTTCGACCAGGTGAGCGGGTGCTGGTCGAGGCGCCTACCTATCCTGGCGCGCTGGAGGCATTTCGCGAGGTCGCTGCAATACCGCAGGCGTGCCCGATTGGTCTTGGGCGAGTGGATTCAGCTGCGCTCGCCTATGTTGTCGCGACACATCAGAATCCGACGGGGGCAGTGCTCTCCTCTCTATCTCGGCGGGTATTGGTGGAGAGCGCCGTAGCAGCAGGGGTGCCACTCGTCGACGATGAGGTCTTGGCCGACCTCGGGTTTCCAGATGGCGATCCGCCACCGCCGCCGTTAGCGGCCTACGGTGAAGGCGTCATCTCTGTCGGTTCACTCAGCAAGATACTGTGGGGAGGCCTGCGGGTAGGGTGGGTGAGAGCGCCAGCTGGATTGATTGCTCGCCTTGCTCGACTACGGGCTGTTCATGACCTCGGCGGCAACATCCCTGCTCAGCTGGCTGCTGTCGAGTTGCTCCCGGGCCTCGACGCCGTCCGTGCGCGAATCAGCCGACAGCGCAAGGACTGCCACGACGTGCTGCTGGCCGAGTTGGCCCGTTTGCTACCGGACTGGGGGGTGCGTGCTGTGCCGGGCGGCCAGACCTTCTGGGTGCGTCTGCCGAGAGGAGACGGCACCTCGTTTGCGCAGCGTGCGCTGCGGCACGGTGTGGCGATTCTGCCGGGAGCCGGTCTCGACGCTGCCGGGGGAAGCGCAGAGTACGTGCGTATCAGCTTCGTCGCCGATAAAGGCGCCTTGCGGGAGGTGGCGCAGCGTCTTGCCGAAGCGTGGCACGGATATGAGCCTCCTGTGCATCGGGTTTCGGAAGTGCCGCCTTTGGCGGTCTGAGCGCTCCGTCGCTGGGAAAGTTCTGCGCTCGGCCGGATTTCGGTGATTAGACCACTTACAGCGTCCTGTTGCCGTAGCGTCGTCGCTGACAGCAACTCGAACGCATGTCTGCTGGCTGGCGTTCGCCCGAAGCAGCGCCTCGTGAACTCGGTCAGATGATATGCCGCGGTCGCGATCAGCACGGCTGACAGCGTTCCGCGCCGGACGTGAAACCGGCTCTTGCGTCGTTGTCGTAGGCATTTCCCCCATATCAGTGGCGCGACCGGGCGTGTCAAGCTATACCTTGATAGCTGGTATGTCGCTGTGTGACTGTAAGAGGAATGCTCTCGGACGGTGACGCGATTGCCAAGAACCGAGGAGAGTCGATTGGAACCCGAACTGTGTCCGCGAGGGTCTCTAAGTCGGCGCTCAAGGCGGGAGGAATCGGCCGCTGGCAATGTTCGGCGGGTTGGTGAGGCTAAAGGTGCTGCGGGTCGGGCCTGTGCCGAGTCGACTCTGCGGCCGAGGGCACAACTCGCCGAGCGGGGGTTATGGTTTGCGCCTGAGTCAAGGCTTTCGGACGCATCCGACCTGGTGGGTCGGGCGTTGATACCGAGGCCGTTCGGCATAGTCGATACGTCGTCGTTCAAACTTTAGGTAGTTATGCATACATACATTCCCATCGATCGGTTTCGTCGAGAGATCATGATTTCGTCCGGAGCTGTCAGTTGCCTTGACACCGGCGCTGGAGACCGGACTCTCGTGTTCATTCATGGTGTTGGCACCAGCAGCTATCTGTGGCAACACGTGATCGAATCTTTGCGCAAGGAGTATAGGTGCGTTGCCATAGATCTTCCTTTGCATGGCAGTACTCCGGCTGACCCCGGAACCGACTTCAGCCTGCCGGGCCTCGCGCAATTCGTCGCTGATTGCTGTGACGCACTCGGCCTGGACACTGTCGATGTGGTCGCAAATAACACGGGTGGCGCTGTCGCGCAGATATTCACTGCCCGCAATTCCGAGCGTGTACAGACTTTGACGCTCACGAACTGCGAGACTCATAACAATCTGCCGCCGAAAGCCTTCCTTCCCACCATCGTACTCGCCCGGCTCGGATTGTTGGCGCCGATGGGTCCTCGGACATTGCGTAACATATCCGTAGCTCGCAAACGTTCGTACGGCTCAGGTTTCGAGGATGTGCACAATTTGCCCGAAGTAATTGCTCAAGCATGGCTATCGCCATTGCTCGGCACGCGCGGCCGGGCACGCCAATTTCAACGCTGGTTGACATCACTGAGGGCCCGCGACCTTCTCGCCGTCGAGCCCGCGTTGCGCAGACTTCTTACTCCCACACTCGTGGTCTGGGGGACGGACGACGTCTTCTTTCACCGCAAATGGGCCTACTGGCTGGCGCAAACGATCCCCGGTGTCGTCGAAGTGGTTGAGGTACCCGGCGGTAAACTCTTTTTTCCCTTCGAACGAGCCGCCGAACTCGTGATACCGCTTCGTCGGCACCTTAGCCGGAGTGAAAGTACCGATGACGGAAGCGTTGATGCGATACGACCCGCACGGAAATTCATTCCTGCTGACACGTCGCTGTATGCCACGGTAACCACACATCTCGATGCGGCTCCCGACGCCGCGACACGCCTGTACAAAAACACCGAGACCTGGGCAGAGACCTTCCCGGACACCATTGACACGGTTCGCACGATCGACCATGCGGCGAACTGGGTCGAGGTCGAAGTACACCACCGTACCGCGGGGATTGTGCCGAACACGCTGATCTTCATTTCACCTACTAGCGTCGGCCTCATAGAACGTAAGCCCCTCTATGATGGATGGTTCCGCAACGACTTCCAGGACGACGACTCGGGCACACGCTACGTATTATCCGGGTGGCTGGTATTGCGAGGTTGGCTCCGACCTTTAACGCCACTGCTCGCCAGATATGTACGTCGTCGGATGCGCACATCGATGCAACGCTTCGTTTTGAGTCCGTTCGCGAAGGCGTGTCTGCATGCTGAGGATTGAAGCCACACATCTCTAGCGCGAATAAGGCGCTGCCACCAACAGTGATCACCTATTGACAGATGCGTAAAGTGGAAGCCTTCTGAAGTCAATTCGGCCGCATTCTGGGCCGGGCGACGACTGCAGGCCTTTCCCGCCATGAACACCGGTGACGGGGCCAGGGGAAGACGAGGAAATCGCGGCGATCTGGGCCTAGACCATTGCTTGCCAATCCGATTCGACGAGATTGTGTGGCGTAACCAAACATTTGAGTGCAGAACTGTGGGAGAAGATTTTCTGTGCCGCCGGCACATTTCTTCCCTGCTCGTGAAGCCAAGGGGACATGGCGGTGAACTTACGCCAACAGAATTTTCTGCCACACTTTGATCCGCTACCGCTTATGTTTGCTGTCGGAATACAGGTCGACGCAGGCGAATAATTTGAATAACGCAGGGGCGCCTGCGGCGCGTTGACTATTTCGGCCGACGTCAAGGTTTGCCAGCATGTGATTCGACATCTATTGCGACATCATCATTAAGCCCTGACTGACCTCGATTGTGAGAAATGCCCCGGTTCCGCTGGTCTTCGGCATCATTCGTCACACCTCAAGTAAGGGTTGTCCTGTAAGTTTCTGAGCGGCAGTCGGTATCGTGTTCGCGTGGCGGTGATCTCGGCGGTCGATGCGGTGATGGTGGAGTTGTTCAGCGGGCTGCGGCCACGCAAGTTCGCCCGCCTGATCACCCGGTTGCGGCGTGAGGGCGCCGACCGGCCGCTGCGGGGCCGGCCTAGGGGATTGTGCTTCGAGGACCGGGTGCTGGTGGTGGCCGCCTACTGGCGCACCAACCTCACGATGCGCCAGCTGGCAGCGGTGTTCGGGGTCTCCAAGTCGGCTGCGGCCCGAGTGATCGAAGATCTCGATCCAGCCATGGGTTTGCGGCCCCGTGTCCGGTTTCCGCGTGGTGCGGTCTTGATCGTCGATGGCACCCTGGTCCCGACCCGCGATCATGATATGGCTGCACCCGGCAGGAACTACCGGTACTCGACCAATCATCAGGTCGTCATCGACGCCGACACCGAGCTCGTCGTCGCCTCGGCCGACCGCTACCCGGCAACCGCAACGATTGCCCGCGCCTACGCCGAGTCCGGCGCGGCACATGCCTGCCGCAACGCAGTGGTGATCGCCGATGGCGGCTACCAGGACACGAGCGCGATCATCCCGCACCGCCGCATCCCAGGCCGGGACCTGCCAGAGTGGAGGGCGGTTGGCGAGACCGGGAACGGAATCTGTCGAGTGAGTGCTGGCATTGCGGTCGCTGAGGTGATTCTTTTCGCGCAAGCGCTTTCATGACACTCGGGGGTCGCTGGCGCAGTCGCGATCGTAGGGGTGTTTCCCCCATATCGGATTGTGTTGGTGACTGGGCAGGCTGGGCGGATGCTCGTTTCGGCAGAGATTTACTCCCCTGGGCTGACGGTGCTCCTCGGTTCGTCGACTGATCGGATGGTGGCGTGTTGACTGGTTGCGATCTTTGTCTCTACCGGTCGGTGATGCCGGGGCTGCCTCGACTGGGGGCGGGTTTCGAGCATCGAATGTTAGGAATTGAGCGGCTGGAAGTCGGCGATGGCTCGGACCATCGGATGCTGCGGCGCGCGTTGCGCGCCACGGCTGCGGTCAGCCTGTCGGAGGTCGAATGGATACGCCGGGTGCGGGCGACCGGGACTGTCCTGCAGCCGCGGGTCAGTGTCGTCGACGGTTATGTCGCGGGCTACATCGCGCAGTGGCGTGAGGCCCACAGTGCACGCCTCGGTCCCGCGATCACCGACCTCGAGGTCGGCGCTGGTTTGAGTCTGTTCGACCTGCGGGAAGGATGGGAACCCGACGCACATGCGATGGCCGACGCGCAGACTGAGTGGAAGCTTCCGCATTCGATTGGGCCGTCGGTCAGGGAAACGGTGCTGTGGGGCGACACCGATTTGTGGGCATACGCCCTGGCTGAAGTCCGGGGTTTCAACGAAAACCTGGCAGGTGTTCCCAGTAGCGAGCGCACGGCATGGGGGTGGGCGGCAAGCCGGGTCGCCGGGGTGCTGGCGCTGTGGTCGTGGCGGATCGAACCGGACGCGAGAGGGCCGTTCGCCGTCGCCGCGCACGAAGTCGGTATGTCGGCGCTTGTAGCCGGGAGTCGCTCGCGTCCGCCCAAACTTCGATCGCCCGCGCCGGATCTGGACAAGGCAGCATTCGTCCTGGCTCAGTTGTGCAGGGCGGTTCACGATCCGCCGACTGAATCCGATTTGGTCGGCGAACTGATCGTCAGTATCACCGCGATTGCGAAGGCGCATCGCGAACGCGGGGAAATGGCCCGAGCGTCGAGGATCAACGCCGCCGCAGTGGATGCCCTCGAATCGACGCGACACGACATACGCACCGCTTCGTCCACTTCGGTGATCGGCTGCCAACTCCGGCTTAGGCACGCGGCATCGCCGTCCCAGCCGAGTTAGCGCCGCACCAGCCATCACAGGATTTGCCGACCAGGCCCGGACACCAGAGTCCGGATCGGGCCGCGACGACATGGCGAACTGAACTGTGCTGGATGCACAATTGGCGGTTATCGAGCCGGTTGATGAGTTTTTGGCGCATTTGACCGCGATCGAGCGGGCACCGGGCACCGGGCACCGGGCACCGGGCGATCGTATACGGCCAAGTCGCCGCGACCGGCGTAGTCTTCGCCGCCTGGTCCGCCTTCTCGATCGCTGGCGGTCTGATCGCCGCTCGCCTGCACCGCCTACCCTCGGCCCGGGTCATGCTGGCGCTGCTCGCGCTCTGCACAGCCCCCATTGGCCTGGCCGGACTCGGCTGGTGGCAATTGAGCCTTGCCCTGGTCCCTAACGGCGCCCTGTGCGCCCCCACGGTCGGGCTGCTTGCGGCTGATGTCAACCGTCATGCCCCACCCGATCGGTGTGGCACTGCAATGGGACTCTACTCTGCCGCGACGACCGCCGGCCTCGCTCTCGGTGTGCTGGTCGCTGGTTCCACCATTGACGCCGCCTCACCTGCCTGGGTTTCGCCGCTGTCGGCGCCGCGGGCCTGGTCGCCGCGCTCTTACTCGGCAGGCTTCCTCGGCGGATCCGGCTCACATGCCAGACGACGTCCGCCAGCACGGGGTCGCCGACTGGGAGGAATCGGTAGTTTGCATAGCGGCTGTCTTTTTGGCCTTGCTCTACGTATCCATCTGGCGACGTGGGCCAATGGGCTGGTTACGTCTGACCTCGTCGACCAGCGTC
>NZ_JBSGEZ010000143.1:0-7678 GCF_053603155.1 Nocardia sp. NPDC004260
GCGCTGCTCGCCGTCGGCATCACCGCCTTCCGCAGCCGCGACCTGCGCTGACAGCGTCCTCCGTGGCCCGCGCGAACCCGCCTCGCGCGGGCCACTTCTCGTCAGCGGGCGCTATCGTCGTGGCCGGTGCCCTGGTGAGCCCTTGCTGTGATCCGCGGACGCGGTTGGTCACCCCGCGCGTGTCACCCGGCGTGCTCGATACCCAGTTTTCCCGCCAGGCGCGTGAGGTAGGCCCGGACGTCCTCCGCGGAACGGTCGGGCAGTCCGAAAACGGCTTCGCTGACACCGGATTCGGCCCAGCGCGCCAGTTGCTGCGCGTCGTGCCGCCCGGCGAGCGCGATGACCTCCGGATTGTCGGCACGCCCTTGCTCGCGCCAGATCCGGCGCAGCAGAGCGATCTTGGGGTCCAGGTCGTCCTCGGTGGGCGTGGTGATCCATCCGTCGGCGTACTTCGCCAGCCAGGTGAAGTTCTTCTCGGTACCCGCCGCGCCGAGCAGGACCGGAATGCGCTTCTGCACCGGCTTCGGCCAGGACCAGCTGGCGCCGAAGGTGACGAACTCGCCGTCGAAGCCGGCTTCCTCTTCGGTCCAGAGCACGCGCATGGCCTCCAGATGCTCCCGCAGCACCGTTCTGCGTTTGCCCGCGGGCACGCCGTGGTGGGCCAGTTCGTCGGTGTTCCAGCCGAATCCGACGCCGAGGCTGACCCGGCCGCCGGACAGGTGATCCAGCGAGGCGATGGTCTTGGCCAGCGTGATCGGATGGTGTTCGGCAGGCAGCGCCACCGCGGTGGACAAGCCGATGCGCTCGGTCACGGACGCGGCGGTGCCGAGCGCGACCCACGGGTCCAGAGTCCGCAGATAACGGTCGTCGGGCAGGCTCGCATCGCCGGTGCGCGGGTGCGCCGCGGCCCGGACCACCGGAATGTGCGTGTGCTCGGGCACATAGAACGTGTCGAATCCGGCACGCTCGGCGGCCACCGCCGCATCCGCGGGGGTGATGCCCCGATCGCTGGTGAACAACACGACTCCGTACCGCACCGTACGCGCTCCCATCGCCGAAATTAGAACAAGTTCTACCATGAATCCACGGTGCGACCAAGGGGTGGTCGCGACCGGCGCGCCCTCCGCGACCCGCACGGATGCCGAGAAGACATCGGATGACTAGGTTCGCCTCCATGAGTCCTGAGGCAACTTCCGTAGGCGATGTCACCACCGGACGGGTGGATCACCTCGGCTGGCGTCGCGGGCTTCGCCTGCGGCGTGCCCGGCCGATTCCGGTCGTCACCCAGGCCGTCGGCAGGCTGGTCGCGGACCGGCAGGCGACGGCGGACACCATCGTCACCGCGCCGACGCCGTTGCAGCCGATCGACCTCACCGACGACGCCAGGGTCGCCGAAGTCCTCGACCTCGCGGTCCGGGTCGGCGAAGTGGTGCTGGCCTCCGGCACCGGAGTGGTGGACACCACCACGACGGTGCGGTTCATCGCCGCCACCTACGGGCTGTCCCGGTGCAGCATCGACGTCACCTACGACGCCATCCGCATCTGGGCCGACCGCGGCCCCGCCCTGCCACCGGCCAGCACGATGCGGATCGTGCACTACCGCGCCCTGGATTTCACCCGGCTCGCGGCCGTCGACCGGCTGACCCGCCGGATCCGCAACGAAGTGGTCCCACCGGTTCAGGCCCGCGCCGCACTCGACGCGATCACCTCGGCGCCGCACCCGTACCACCGCTGGACCGCCACCGCGGCGTGGTCGCTGATGGCGGCGGCGATCGCCGCGCTGCTCGGCGGCGGCGCCCTCGTGGCCGCGGTCAGTTTCGCGACCACCGCGGCGATCGACCGCACCAATCGCGTCCTCAATCGCTACGGGCTGCCGTTCTTCTTCCAGCACATGGTGGGCGGCGCCATCGCGGCGATCCCGGCCATCGTGCTGGCGAGCCTCGCCGCGCGCTTGCGGATCGACGTCGACCCGACCCTGATCATCGCGGCCGGAATCACCGTGTTGCTGAGCGGATTGCAACTGGTCGGCTCGGTACAGGACGCGATCACCGGCGCGCCCATCACGGCTACGGCCCGCATGCTCGAGGTGATGATGATGACCGGCGGCATCATCGCGGGTATCGCGCTCACCCTGCGCATCGCCGATCTCGTCGACGCCACCGTGCCCCCGGTGTACCTCACCTCCACCCGCGACATCACCGACTTGCCGGTGAAGATCGTGGCCGGTGCGGTGGCGGCCCTGGCGTTCGCGCTCGCCTGTTACGCCGAACGCCGGGCGCTGGCCGCGGCCGCGGGTAGCGGCGCGGCGGGCATCATCTGCTTCCTGCTCATCCAGGAGGCGGGTTTCGGCCCGGTGATCTCCTCCGGCGTCGCCGCGACGCTGGTCGGCCTGGCCGGTGGCCTGATGGCCCGCCGCGCGCTGACTCCGCCGCTGGTCGTCGCCGTCGCGGGCATCACTCCGCTGCTTCCCGGCCTCAAGGTCTACCGCGGGCTCTACGCCCTGCTCAACGACGAATTGCTGATCGGAGGCAACCAGCTGCTCGCGGCCGTCGGCGTCGGCTGCGCGCTGGCGGCGGGCGTGACTCTCGGCGAGTGGTGCGACCGCACCGTGCGCAGGCCGCGGATACTGCGCCGGTTCGGCTCGCTGCGCCGCCCGATCGTCCGGCGCCGCCGCCGATCGACGCCCGCGCACTGAGCCGCGAGGTGCATGCGCGCGCAACTTCCGACCGGTAATCTCTTATCGAACTGGTCAGGGCCCGCGATTCGGTGGCGGCCCCGCTGTGAGGTGAGGTGGTCCGGACATGTCGGAGGCAGTACCGTTCTCGGCGCAGATCCGCACCGCCACCGCGCAACAGCATGCGGAGGCGGAGAACTCCCGCTTCATGAGCGACATGCTCGGCGGATCGCTCGGCGTCGACTCGTATCACCGCTACACCGGCCAGCTCTGGTTCATCTACCGCGCGCTCGAACAGCGGTGGGCGGCGCTGGCCGACGACCCGGTGGCCGGGCCGTTCATCCGGCCCGAGCTGGCCCGGACCGCGGAACTCGAGCGCGACCTCACGCATCTGCTCGGCCCCGGCTGGCGAACCGGCTTGGAGCCGTTGCCCGCCACCGCCGCCTACGCCGAACGCATCGACGAGTGCGCGCGCGACTGGCCCGCCGGGTACATCGCCCACCACTACACCCGCTACCTCGGCGATCTGTCCGGCGGACAGGTCATCCGCGGCACCGCGGAGAAGCTGTGGGACCTACCGCATCGCGGCGACGGCGTCCGCTTCTACGTCTTCGACGGAGTCGGCAATCCCGCCGCGTTCAAGCGGGAATACCGTGCCCTGCTCGACCGGCTGCCGCTCGACGACCTGGAGCGCCGCCGCGTGCTCGATGAGGGCAGGCGCGCCTTCGCGATGAACACCGCGGTCTTCGAGGAACTCGCCGAGGAATTCCCGGCCGCGCAGTAGCGGGATCGGGCGCGGCGCATCACCGTGCGGCAGGCGGCATTCCGGCTGTCGTGCGCGAACGTCGCCGACGTGGGACAGTCGTGATATGAGAGCGCGCCGCCGCATCGCCGTGGTTCTTGCCGGTCTTGTCGGTGTCGGCCTGGTGGGGGGTTGCGGCACGACGTCCGATCCCGGCGCCGGTCCCGGCTCCTCGACGGCGGCCGGGATCGTGCCGTTGATCTCGACGAACGACCTGCGTGCGGCGCAACCGGATGAGGTGCACCTGTTCGGCTTCAACGATCTGCACGGCAATCTGCAGCCGCCGAGCGGGTCCAACGGCAGGATCGCGCAATACGACGCCGGCGGAGCCGCGTATCTCGCCACTCATCTCGCACGGCTGAAGGCCGCCTATCCGTCCAGCGCGGTGGTGGCGGCCGGGGACAACATCGGGGCCAGTCCGCTGATCTCCAGCTTGTTCCACGACGAGCCGACGATCGACTTCCTCGACAACGTGGGAGTGGCCGCGTCCGCGGTCGGCAACCACGAATTCGACGACGGCGTGCTGGAATTGGCGCGCTTGCAACGAGGCGGGTGTGCCTTCGACGGATGTTCTCCCGGCGCTCCCTTCACCGGCGCGAAATTTCCCTATCTCGCGGCGAACGTCATCGATGCGCAGGGCAACCCACCACCCGCGCTGCGCCCGTGGACCATGCTGGAGGTGGGCGGTCATCGGATCGGCGTAGTCGGCGCGGTCACGCCCGAAACCGCGAGCATCGTTCTGCCCGAAGGCATCCGGGGCTTCCACTTCGGCGACGAAGCCGCCGCGATCAATCGCTACGTGCCGGAGTTGAAGGCGGCGGGCGCCGAAGCGATCGTGGCGCTGGTGCACGACGGCGGTTCCCAGCGGCCGGAGCGGGACGCCGCCCTGGACTACAACGGCTGCGCGAACGTCACCCCGAACGTGACGGGACTGGCCGAGCGGATCGACCCCGCGGTCCGGGTGGTGTTCACCGCCCACAGCCACCAGCCCTACGTGTGCACCATCGGCGGCAAGGTGATCACCCAGGCCGCCTCGTATGGGCGGCTCGTCACCGACGTCACGCTGCGTTTCGGCGGGGACGGCGTGCAGACCTCGGCGGTCAACCGCGTGGTGACCCGCGAGGTGACACCCGACGCTCAGACGACCGCGCTGATCGATTTCTACACCGAGCAGTCCCGGCCGCGCGCGGGCCGCGTCGTCGGCGCGGCCGCGAACGCCATCCCGCACGACCCGGGACCGGCGGGCACTTCGCCCTTGGGCGACGTGATCGCCGATTCCATGCTGTCGGTCACGGCGGGTCCGGCCGCCGCCGTCGCCGCCTTCATGAACCCCGGCGGCGTGCGCGCCGATCTGAAGCAGGGGCCGGTCACTTATGGCGACCTCTTCACCGTCCAGCCGTTCGGCAACCAGGTCGTTACGCTCACGCTGACCGGCAGCCAGATCCTGCGCCTGCTGGAACAGCAGTGGAACAACTCCGGCAAGTCGACCATTCTGTCTCCGGCGGGGCTCAGCTATACCTATTCCGACACCGCCCCCATAGGCGCGAAGGTGATCGCCGACAGCGTCCACATCGCAGGTCAGCCATTGAATCCGGTCGCCACGTATCGCATCACGACCAACAACTTCCTGGCTTCGGGAGGCGACGGATTCACCGTCTTCACCGAGGGTGCCGATACCGCGGTGGGCCCGACCGACTTGGACGCCTTCGAGACGTTCCTGCGCGACAAGCCTCCAGTGCAGACCCCGCCCGCCCGCGTCGAGAAGAAGTAGCAGGATCGGACGCTGTCCAGTTGCTGGACATTCGACCAGAACCAAGGTAACTGGAAATCTTTGTAACACATACCGTTTGACCTGCGCCGACGGTGATCAGTCCCACAGGGTGAACGGGTCATGATCGCTTGCCGGGGCCGCACGCGGTCGATTACTGTTCAGTAATAAGTCAGGACGAAGGTGTTCCTACTTTCGGCCCGACGTCTGTCGCTGGGGGCCGAATCGACGCTGTCCGCATCCATTGCCGCATGCCGGATGAATTGTGCGACAACAAGGTTCGACTGAACAGCAGGAGAGTGCGATGGCCACTTACATCGTGACGGGCGGGACCGGTTTCCTGGGCAGGCGGGTTGTGCAAGACCTGCTGGACAACGACGCCGAGGCGATCGTCCACGTGCTGGTGCGTGAGACGTCACTGGGCAAGTTCACCGACATCGCGGCGGGCTGGCGCGGCGCCGAGCGGGTCTACGCGCTGATCGGCGATCTCACCGCCGAAGGGCTCGGTTTGGCGTGCGAAGCGCCGCGGGCCGACCACATCGTTCATCTGGGCGCGGTCTACGACATGACGGCCGACGAGGACACCGCGCACGCGGCGAACGTCACCGGCACGCGCTCGGTGCTGAACCTGGCTCGCGAGCTGGGCGCGGTGCTGCACCACGTGTCGTCCGTGGCGGTGGCGGGCGACCACAAAGGCAAGTTCTTCGAGGAGGACTTCGACCTCGGACAGCAGCTGACCTCGCCGTATCACCGCACCAAGTTCGCCGCCGAGAAACTCGTCCGCCAGGCGCGCGGCGTGCGCTGGCGGGTCTATCGGCCCGCGATCATCGTGGGCGATTCCCGCACCGGCGAGATGGACAAGATCGACGGCCCCTACTACTTCTTCGGCGCGATCGCGCGGCTGGCCACGCTGCCGTCCGATCTGCCGTTGCCGCTGCCCGATCTCGGTGCCACGAATATCGTTCCGGTCGACTATGTCTCGGCCGCCATGAGCGAACTGATCCGTCGCCCCGGCCTGGACGGACGCACCTTCCACCTGGTCAACCCCGAGCCGCAGCCCTTCGGGGAGGTGTATCGCGCGCTCGCCGCCGCGGCGGGCGCCCCGACCGGCGTGGGAACGGTGCCGGGCAGCGGTTTGGCGCTCAGCGGCCTCGCGCACATCCCCGGCGTCACCACCGTGCGCGATTTCCTGCTCGAGCAGGTGGGCATCCCGCCCGAAGTCGCTCCGCACGCCTCGTTCTCCGCGGAGTTCATCAGCGATTCCACCCGCGCCCAGCTGCGCGGCTCCGGTCTGACCGTCCCGTCGTTCGACAGCTACGCCGAGCGGTTGTGGCAGTACTGGCGCGACCACCTCGACCCGCAGCGCGGCCGCGTCACGGTCACCGGTGACCCGCTCGCCGGGCGGGTCGTGCTCATCACCGGAGCGTCCTCCGGTATCGGACTGGCCACCGCGCACGCCGTCGCCCGGCGCGGCGCCACGGTCCTCATGGTCGCCCGCGGTCACGACGACCTGGCGGCCGCCGCCGAGGCGGTGCGCGCGGAAGGCGGTGTCGCGCATACCTACCCGTGCGACATCACCGACTCCGAAGCGGTCGAGAAGCTCGTGCAGTGCGTCCTCGACGACCACGGCCACGTCGACTACCTGGTGAACAACGCGGGCCGTTCGATCCGCCGCTCCGTGCTCAACTCCACCGACCGGATGCACGATTTCGAGCGCACCATGGCGGTGAACTACTTCGGCGCCGTGCGGCTCATCCTGGGACTGCTGCCGTCGATGCGAGCGCGCCGCTTCGGGCATGTGGTCAACATCTCCTCGATCGCGGTGCAGACCAAGGTGCCCCGGTTCGCCGCCTACGTGGCGAGCAAGTCGGCGCTGGACAACTTCAGCGACATCGCGGCGGTGGAGAACCGGGATGCCGGTATCACGTTCACCTCGGTGCGGATGCCGCTGGTGCGGACCCCGATGATCGCCCCGACCGACCTGTACCGCTCGCTTCCGGTGCCGGATCCGGATCAGGCCGCGGCGATCGTGGTGCGCGCGCTCGAGGACCGGCCGCATCGCATCGACACGCCCGTCGGCACCTTCGCCCAGGCGGTCGAGTTGCTGATGCCGTCGGTGAAGCGTCAGATCATGCACCAGGGCTTCCGGCTGTTCGGGGAGTCCCGCGCGGCGCGGGGCGGCTCGGACCGCCGTCCGGCCGATCCGTCGCCCGCTGCCGAAGCGCCCGGCGGCGCGCTGTCCGCGCTGGCGCCGGTGATCATGCCGCTCATGGCGCTGCCCTCCCCCGCGGCGCGCGTCGCGCGCGTCGTTCCGGGCTTGCAGTGGTGACTGTGCAGGACTGAGGGGTGGGGGGGTCCGCCGGGGGGGGCCGCCCCGCCGGATAAAACTTGATAATATACAAAAACATTAAAACCCAAACATCAATTACAATAT